>CANETC010000075.1 GCA_947441055.1 Cytophagaceae bacterium
AAGAAGGACTGCCTTTCCCAACGCTGTAAATCCATGCAGAGATCGTAATAGAATTATTAAAATTATTTAGGGAACTACTTGGAGCAATTGAAATTTTATCATCCACCCCATCAAACCCATACGCCTTCCCCGCATTCCCAAACCGATCCGTCGTAAGCGTTGCACCATTCACCGTTCCGTTGTTGTTGTTACCTGATTCATCATTGGCATTTCCATTGAATGGCCACCAGCCAACCAGGCCATTGGCGGGCACATAAGTAGGTAGATTTTGTGCCGTTCCGCTGCCGGCAATGGCAAGAAGGGCAAGGACAGAGAGAAGAATTTTTTTCATTGTTTTTGTTTTCCCTGCCCTGTCCCGATACAGAGGTTTTTTAAAAAAAATCAGCGTGGGACAGTTGCCTACACGCACAGGAGGGAGTCGAAGCCCAAGAAGCAGAGTAAAGCAAAGCCCACGCCTTGGCGTGAGCGTTTGGTTCTTCTCTCTGCTTCTTTAGAATTTTCGACTTTTCCTGTGCAGGATTAGCAAACGCTGATTATGATATGTCAGCCTTCAAGGCTGTTTGATTTTATTTAATTCATTAACGGATTTTGATTCCGACAAAAATAGAAATTATTGGTTTTGGAAAACAAATTTGTGATTGGGTAGAAAAATTTCTGCCCTTACGGAAAATCAATTGGTGCGAAATTTCTACGAATGGTAGCATTCCATCTATCCGGCGAGTTAGGCGCAGCCGCTCTCCGGATTTTCAAATATCTGCAGGGACTCCAGTCCCGATGGTGGTGTGCAATGTATGAGCCCACCGGGTCTGGAGACCCTCACATATTGGTCGTCCTGAGTCTCTGCTGCGCAAGACTAAGGACAGATGGTGGAAAATTTTGGGGACCGGTGGAGACGCAATCACGGTTAGAGACGCAAATTTCCGGTTAGAGACGCAAGATTTTGCGTCTCTACATTCTGCCATTATATTAAATTTTTACGACGCCAGCACCTTCTCCAATGCCGCAATCTTGGCCTCGGCATCGGTTTTTTTCTGGCGCTCTTTTTCAACAAGGTCTGCTTTGGCATTGGCCACAAAGCGCTCGTTGGAAAGCTTTTGCTCCACCTGAAGCAGGAAGCCTTTTGTGTATTCGAGTTCGGCCATCAATTTTTCCTTTTCCTCTGCATTGAGTTCGCGCTCCTCTTGCGGCACAGACCAGTCAAGGCGCTTGCCCGCAAAAACCTGTCCACTCAGGGAATCGGCAAAAGTAAACTCCGCCGTATTTCCCAGTTTCACCACCAAAGGCAAATAGGGTTTTACCCATGAATTTGCATTTGAAATTTGCAATCCTTCCAGGACTGTTTTCGGTGAAATCTGATTGCTGTTTCGGTAGTTTCTAATCGGAACAAGCAATTCTTCAACCACCACCGAAACCTGCGAAAGCAAGTCTGCATCCACAACTTTTTCACTTGGGTAACTGGCAATGCAAATGGAATCCCCCGATTTTCTTTCGCCCAATTGATGCCAGATTTCTTCTGTCACAAAAGGCATAAATGGATGCGCAAAACGCAGAAGCCAATCGAAGATTGAAATGGTTTCCTGCAAAACAGAAGAACCAATTGGCTGTCCGTACGCGGGCTTAATGATCTCCAGATAAAAGGAGCAGAAATCATCCCAGATGAGCTTGTACATCACATGCAGGGCATCCGAAATACGAAACTTGGTAAACAGGTCATTGCTTTCTTTCAGGGCCTGATTCATCCTTGCCTGCATCCAGGAAACAGCAAGGCTGTCAAGTGACGATATCTCCTGCTCTTTTACTTCCCAGCCACCCACAAGGCGGAAAGCATTCCAAAGCTTGTTGGTGAAATTGCGGCCTTGTTCACATAGCTTTTCATCGAATAGAAGATCATTTCCGGCTGGTGAACTCAGCAACATTCCGATCCGAACACCGTCTGCTGAATATTGGGCAATGAGGTCCAATGGATCAGGACTATTGCCCAGAGATTTGCTCATTTTCCGGCCCTGCTTATCCCGCACAATGCCGGTGAGATACACATTTTTAAACGGCACTTCTTTCCGGTATTCCAGTCCGGCCATAATCATGCGGGCCACCCAGAAAAACAGAATCTCAGGTGCGGTAACCAGGTCATTGGTGGGATAGTAGTAACGGATGTCTTCGTTGTCGGGATTTTTGAATCCGTCGAATACCGAAATCGGCCAAAGCCAGCTTGAAAACCAGGTGTCCAAAACATCCGGATCCTGTTCGATATCAGATTCATTGAGCGCAAACAACCTGTATTTATCCCTTGCTATTTTCAAGGCTTCTTTTTTGGTTGGCGCAACCAGAATGGTGCCGTCCTTCATGTAAAAAGCAGGAATCTGCTGGCCCCACCAAAGCTGGCGGCTGATACACCAATCATGGACATTCTCCATCCAGGCGCGGTACATGCCTTTAAATTTGGCCGGATGCAGTTTAACGGTATCGTTTTCCACCACCTCAAGGGCAGGCTTTGCCAATGATTCCATCTTCAGAAACCATTGCATGGAAATCCTTGGTTCAATCACGGCGCCTGTCCTTTCGGAGGTGCCCACATTGTTGGTAATTTCTTCTTCTTTCTCCAGCAAACCTTGTTCTGCAAGCATTTTTGCGGCCTTTTTCCGGGCCACAAACCTGTCTTCGCCAACCATAATTTCGGCGGCTTCGCTGAGTGTTCCATCGGGATTGAGCACATCAATCACCTGCAATTTGTGCTTCAAACCGAGGTTGTAGTCGTTGATGTCGTGCGCTGGTGTAACTTTGAGAACACCGGTACCAAATTCCCTGTCGATATAATCATCGGCAATGATGTTTACCCAGCGGTTTACCAATGGCACTTTTGCTTTCTGACCAATCAGGTGGCGGTATCGTTCATCCTCAGGATGTACGCAAAGCGCCGTGTCGCCCATGATGGTTTCTGGTCGGGTGGTGGCAACGGTAAGATGTCCCTGGGCATTTTCCAGTTCGTAACGAACATAATACAACTTCGACCGTACTTCCTTGTGAATTACTTCCTCATCGCTAAGGGCTGTGAGACCCAAAGGATCCCAGTTCACCATTCTCACGCCGCGATAAATAAGGCCCTTGTTGTAAAGGTCTACGAAAACATCAATGACGGCTTTTGAAAGTTCCGGCTCCATGGTGAATCGGGTCCGGCTCCAATCGCAGGATGCGCCCAGTTTTTTGAGCTGCTCCAGAATTATTCCGCCATATTTTTCCTTCCAGGCAAAAGCATGTTCAAGGAATTTTTCTCTCCCCAATTGTTTTTTATCGAGTCCCTGCTCCTTAAGCAGCGCAACAACTTTGGCTTCAGTCGCGATGGAGGCATGGTCTGTGCCCGGCACCCAAACGGCCTCTTTTCCTTCCATTCTTGCCTTGCGGACCAAAACATCCTGCACGGTATTGTTCAGCATGTGACCCATATGCAGCACGCCAGTCACATTCGGTGGCGGAATCACAATGGCAAATGCCTCCTTTTCCGGATTGGGTTTTGATTCGAAAAGTTTGTTGTCCAGCCAGTATTGGTACCAACGGGATTCTATTTCGGAAGGATTATAATTCTTGCTGATTTCTGCTTTCATGAATCTACTTTCAGGGACTGCAAAACAAGGTTTTTTTAAGCAGGTCAGGAAATCCGATTTGAATGTGGTTGCTTAAGTTTGATTTTATTTATTTACACCATGAAATTTATCTTCAGGACACCCGGATTCCTTCTGTTTATGGGTCTGCTTTCCATGTCGGCAAGCCGCCCGGTTTCTCAAAATGCTGCCATAAAAGACCCAAGGCTATATGCCACGGCTTGGTTTGCAATTTCAGGAGAAAGGCAGGCCTTGTATATTCAGAGCTATAAATTGGCGACTCAGCAACTTAGTTTGCGTTCGCAGGGCAGGCAAAAGGCCGTGGTTGCCGATATTGACGAAACTGTTTTGGATAATTCGCAATGGGCGCTTCGTGTATTAATGGAAGGAAAGGATTATCCGGAATATTGGGATCAGTGGGAGCAAGCTGCATCTGCACCAGCCTTTCCGGGCGCGATGGAATTTTTTCAAAGTGCTGCCAGTGCTGGCATGCAGGTATTTTATGTATCCAATCGTTCGGAGAAAAACCTAGGCGCTTTAATCCGAAACCTGAAAGCAAGTGGTCTTCCATTTGCAGATTCTGCCCATGTGCTTCTTAAAAATAAAACCTCCAGTAAGATAGCCCGGAGGAAAATAATCGAAAAGGATTACGACATCACTTTGCTTTTGGGTGACAATCTCGCTGACTTCGACGGAGTTTGGGAGGATGCTGAAACCAGCAAAAGACAATTACAGGTGATGGCGAATTACAAGAACTGGGGAAAGAAGTTCATTATTTTCCCGAACCCAATGTACGGCAGCTGGAAAGATGCCATTATGGGATACAAGCGCAACATGAGCGAGTCGAGTGCGGATTCTGCCTGGAATGCAACCCTGGAGCCATATTCAAAAATGGTGAAGTGGTAGTGAACTGATTTAACAAAATGAACTCCGAGCCTAGATCCAATTTCAACAACATGAGATTATTCGACAACCTGCTGGAATATCAAAAGAAATATCCAGGAAAAGTATTGTTCCGTTCAAAGCAAAACGGCATTTGGGAAGATCTTTCCGTTGAAGAAGTTATTGCAGAATCGAGCTTGCTGGCAAAAGCATTGTTTTCAGTTGGTTTTAGAAAAGACGATAAAGTTGGACTTATCTCGAACAACAGGCCAGAGTGGAACATTGTGGATTACGCTTGTCAATTTCTGGGTGTAATTACGGTTCCGATTTATCCAACACTCACCGAAGACGACATTGCCTACATTTTCCAGGATGCTGGGGTGAAGCTTGTTTTTGCTTCCAATTTGGAACTTGCAGAAAAAGCAAACCGCGCAGCATCCAATATTGACGGATTCTTAGGCGTAAAAACATTCGACCGGGTTGAAGATTTTACCCATTGGAAGGATTTTGCTTCGGGTGGGAAATCAATTTCAGATGAGGAGATTCTGCGCATGTCAAGCGAAGTAAAGGCAGAAGACCTGCTCACCTTGATTTATACATCCGGCACCACTGGCCGGCCCAAAGGTGTGATGCTGAGTCACCACAACCTTTCGAGCAATGTGAAAGCCTGCGTGCCTTGTTTTCCGCTTAGTCCGGACAGCACAGCGCTGAGTTTTCTGCCGCTCTGCCACATTTACGAGCGCATGCTCAGTTACCTCTACATCGGATGTGGCATTTCTGTGGCCTATGCCGAGTCGATGGAAACCATTGGCGAAAATCTGAAGGAAATTAAGCCTCAGCTTTTTTGCACGGTGCCAAGGCTTCTTGAAAAAGTGTACGATAAAATTGTGGCCAAAGGCCAGGAACTTCGGGGCATCAAGCGGTCCTTATTTTTCTGGGCTCTTGGTTTGGGACAGCGCTACGAGTTGCATACCGACATGGGTTGGTGGTATCGTTTTCAGCTTGATTTAGCGAACAAAATTATCTTCAATAAATGGCGTGAAGCCCTGGGCGGTGAAGTGAAATTCATTGTTTCGGGTGGTGCAGCATTGCAGCCAAGGCTTGCAAGAGTATTTTCTGCCGCCCGAATTGTGGTGATGGAGGGTTACGGACTTACCGAAACCAGTCCGGTGATTTCTGTAAACCGCTACGAAGAAGAAAACCGTAAAATTGGTTCGGTTGGTATTACGGTGGAAGGTGTAGAAGTGAAGATTGCAGCTGATGGTGAAATTCTAACAAGAGGTCCGCATGTAATGCAGGGCTATTACAAACGACCGGACCTCACAGCCGAAACCATCGATTCCGAGGGCTGGTTGCATACAGGTGACATCGGCGAATTTCAGAATGGCAAATTCCTGAAAATTACCGACAGGAAGAAAGAGATGTTTAAAACATCCGGTGGCAAATACATTGCGCCTCAGATGATTGAAAATAAGCTCAAGGAAAGTCTGGTGATTGAGCAGGCGATGGTAATCGGAGACGGGCAGAAGTTCCCGGCTGCCATTTTGGTTCCATCATTTGACGGACTTCAAAACTGGTGCAAGCTGAAAGGAATAGAATGGAAAGGCATAAAAGAAATGCTTCAGGAAAAAGTTATCCAGGAAAAGTTTGAGCGCGAACTCGCAAAGGCCAATGCAGGACTTGCCCAATACGAAAAAATCAAAAAGATTAAAGTTGTAGAAGGGCTATGGACCATCGAAGGCGGAGAAATGACGCCAAGTCTAAAGCTGAAGAGGAAGAATCTGATGGTCCGCTATGCCAGGGAGGTTGCGGAAATATACGAGGCCTAAAAATCCAGCTTCTTTCTCGTTTCTTCCAGGCGCCGGTATAAACTACGGAAAAACTGGTTTCGGATTTTTTCGGCAGAACGGCTGATCTGGGTGCTTTTCGAGATTAGATTTTCCATCCAAAGGGCATTCTGTTCATTGAATAATGGATTGCCTGTACTCATAAAATTAAAGGTGTTGTAACCCAGAAAGGAGATTTTCCTTTTGTCGGTTTTTACAAGCACACAATTGTTTCCGATCATCAGATCAGAAGCATGGCAATGGAAAGGAGTAGAACTCACGGATCCGCCCGGCCTGATTTTTAAACCCAAATCGCATTGCCGCTGGAGGTTTTCCAGGAGTTGTTTTAAGTCGTCCAAAACCAGATTGGCATCTTCGCTGGATTCGAACAAGCCTGCTTCTGCATAAAATTCAATCTGCTTCAATGTGCTGGAAATGGTTTCTTCTGTCCAGATTTCTGTTGATTCAATTGCTGCATACGCGATGCCAGCATTTTTGGCCATTTCCAGAAGGCCCTCATCTCGATCCGCAAACCTGTATTTTTTGTTCTGAAGTTCCGGCTGATTGAGGATGGATTTCCTCCAGTAAAAAAACTTGAAATCACTCAAGGCCGGCCAGGCATAGACATGAAATAGCGGAATGTCTTCAGCCGCATAGTAAATGTGTTTTTCCCTGAATTGAGTAATGGTTTTTACCTGAGCCGAAAATCCAGACAGATAATCCTGCATGGAATTTTCACTGGCAGCAATCGGTTGATACCTGAATGAAACCACGCCTGATATAATATCATTGAGCGCCTCCAATGGCACATCGAAATGTTTGCAAACCAAAGCAGTTTCGTCGAGGGTAAAGGCCGTTTCGCAGCGAAGTCGCCTGTAGGCGCTGTCGGCCGAAATGCCCAAAATCTGCCCAAGCTCCATGGGTAAAGAAAGATTGTCGGGAATCTGTTTCTTCAGAATTTCAATCAATAGGGCTTGAGACGGCAGGTTCATTTTTGAAATTTTTCTTTATACGAGTCTGTAATATTATTGAAATTCCGTAAATAATAACAATAGGCTTTCGTAATTCAATAATAAAGTCCAATCAAAATGAAGTTTTAGATTATTCTATGTCAATTTTCACAAGACAGTACGAGGTGGAGAAGATAATTCCGTAATATACCCCTTTGCCGATCCTTCACCTTTGTCGCATTCAAAAACGAAAACAAATTCAAAATGAAAACGACATCCCGCTTCACCCAACTAATGCTGACAGGTTTCACTTTTGTATTCCTTTCCCTTCAATCAGCCACCGCCCAAAAATCAAATCTGCCAACATTGGCAGTCCTTGAACTCCGAAATGAATATCCCAACCCAAAACTTTCACAGGGCTCCTTTTCCGATCTACTACGCAGTGAACTTGAAAAAACTGGCCGCTTTCAGGTTCTTGACCGTTACGACATGGACTTCATGCTTACCCAGCAAAAAGTTGAATATTTCAACTGCCTCAGCCGATTCTGCCTCGAGGAGGTATCGTCTAAAGTGAATGTAGAAAAGCTAGTTGTAGGCAGCATCAAACTCATCAACAAACGCATTACAGTAAGCATCCGCGTTTTCGATACCAAATCCAAACAATTCGAACTTTCCCGTACTTCCGACTTTCTCGATATCCCAGAAGAAATTGGAACCATGGTCCACATTACTGTCAACGACATGTTCGGTCTTCCAAATGAGCAGGCAATCGTAACCAAACTAACACTTAAAAACGATTTTGAAAGTTCCATCAATACACCAAATCAAGCTTGCCTTCGTTCTGATGGACCACGCATGGGGTTCATTACCTATTTTCTGGAACCCAATTCCGCCGCAATTATGAAAAGGTCAAAATCTCAAGGTGGCTTCGAAACCTTCCCCCTTCTTTTTCAATTTGGCTACCAATTTGAAAAACAATATCTCAATGAAGGCAATTTTCAGGCACTTGTAGAATTTCTTCCCATGATAACCGGACTCGATCAGGGTTTATTTGTCCCAAGTGTTACGCTCATGAATGGCATTCGAAACAACAGCTCCGGCTGGGAATTTGCCTTTGGTCCAACGGTCTCAATTTCCCGCAAAGCCCGTGGTTATGTGGACAATAACAATCAATGGGTGCTTTTGAATTCCAAACCAGCGCCAGAAGGAGTTTCCTCGGAAACCAGAACAGACAGCCGTGGAAATCCCACCTTTTCAACGGGATTTATAGTAGCAGCTGGAAAGACCTTTAAATCTGGAAAACTCAACATCCCCGTGAATGGCTATCTGATTCCTTCTGCTAAAGGTGTTTTGCTCGGCGTTTCATTTGGATTCAATGCCAGGAGTCGTTTTAAGTAGTGGAAATATTCGAATAAAACAGCCAGTTGAACCAGGCCTAAAAAACTTTCAAGTCTTTGAAAATGAGATAAATAAAAACTAAACTATTGCGGAATTGAATTGAATTTTTGAATAGTAAAAACTAAACTGACAGAGGATTTTTTTATAAACTATTGAGATTTTAAGAAGCCGGTCCAAAGGGTCGGCTTCCCCTTTTTACAAGCTTCAAAAGCTTTTACTTTGGCCGAATTGCCTATATTTGGACACTATTATTAACCAGATTGGACCAAATTATTCATTTATGAAGTTAAAACTCAATTCAGAATTCGGAACGCTTAAGGCTGTTTTAATGCATAGGCCGGGCAACGAGATTGACCGCCTTACTCCTTACAATATCACCGAATATCTGTTTGAGGATATGCCCTACCTCGAGGTCATGCAAAGGGAACACGATGAATTCCGAAGTCTGATAAAAGGTGCTACCGGTGCTACTGTTTACCGCCTTCTTGACCTGCTCATTGAGTCTTTGATTGATGATGAACTTCTTGTAAAAGCTTTTCAAATTGCACTGAAACCACATAAACTTGAGCATCTCGCTGAGGATTTGATTGGCCGATTTTCCACAATGGAATGTGCCAATGCACTCATTGCCGGGGTGAAAGTTCGTGAACTTAAACGCAAGCTCAACCACAAATCCCTCGATAAACTCGGCGAACATGCTTTTGTAATCACACCTAGTCCGAATTCTTATTTCATGCGCGATCCTGCGGCTGTGGTTCAAACGGGTGTGATTTCTTGCCAGATGAAAAATGCCATCCGCACCCGGGAGTCTTTTATCATGCGGATGATTTTTGAAAACCATCCCCTTTTTAAAGAGAATTTCAATTTAATTTATCCAAAGGATACCATCGAAGAGGCCTTAACAGAGAATTATCCCGATATTGAGGGTGGCGATGTAATTGTTCTTTCTTCCAAAGCGCTTGCCATTGGAAATTCTGAGCGTACTGATCCTGAAGCCATTCTCGAAGTGGCTAGGGAAGTTTTGAAATCCGGAGAAGTGGAAAGGGTTTACGAGGTTCTGCTTCCTAAAAAGCGCAATTTTATGCACCTTGATACTGTATTTACCATCATCGATGAAAATCTGGTGGTTACCTATCCGGATGCCATGAGGGCTGTAATGGAAACCCGCGTGCACAGGAAGGAGGGCATAGATGAAAATGGAAATACCATTCTCTCAACAGAAGTGCTGAAAGAAAGTATTCTGGAGGTTTTGAAAAAGGAAATTGCCTACCTGGAAATCATCCATACCGGAGATGGAAATCCTGATTATGCCAGCAGGGAACAATGGTTTGACGGCGCCAATGTGTTTGCCATCGGACCACGTCGGGTTATCAGTTACAACCGAAACCGGCATACAAACCGTGCGCTGCGTGAAGCAGGGGTAGAGGTAAATGTGATTCCGTCTTCAGAACTTTCCCGCGGACTTGGTGGTCCGAGGTGTATGACAATGGCGCTGGACCGACAAGATTTTTAAGATGAAGGAGCAAGTTGAGTTCGGATTTTCGTCATTAATGAGAGAAATACCGGCCGTTGCCAAGGTGATGACGCTGGGCCTTTTTCTTGTCTCGATTTTTGTAATTTCTGATTTTTCCAGATTGATGTCTGAGCCGGGTCCGCTTGTAGCGGGTGAAGACCTTTACATTCACATCGCTTTGCTGGTATTGGTGCCAGGTTCATTTCTGGCCATGCTTGCCATTTCTTTCGGGTATGCGTATTACCAGCTTTGTAAGCAAACGGGGAGAAAACCCTTCTGGAAATAATTCCAAAGGCTTGAATTAGTTTTTCTTTTTCTTCATTCCGGCATGACCATATGGCTTTTTGGTAAGCCTGCCGTTTGAATCCATATCAACATCTGTCTTTTTTAGGCCTTCCGTACTTCCGGCTTTCACTACCTCAGTTCCGCCTTGAATATCGGGACAAGGATAAGTACTTCGCTGGCAAGAACTTGCAAGCAAGCCAAGGAAAATTAATAATCGGCTAAGCGGCGCCATAAGGGTCATCTGCATCTGTAATGGCTCCAAGCAAATCCCGTATTTCAGATTCTTTTTCTGTTTCACCAGCTTTTTCAAAGGCCAGCATCATGTTTCGAAGCATTCTGCGGATGATGTCTACATGAGAACAAGGTTCGAAGAATATATCGTTTGGTTTCAGCTTTAGATTAATCAGGTATTGGTCAATATCCTGCCGGGTAAAAACCAGACCTTTGTTGAAAACATTGATGTAAAATTGTTGGCGCCCTTCTTTGTAGGTAAGAATAAAAAGGTTGGGCAGATTCACTCCATAAATCGGGAGCCGCATTTTTTGCGCCACCAGCATATACAAGCAACAAAGAGAAATGGGATTTCCCCGCTTGGTTTCCAAGACCACATTGATCATGGAGTTGCTGATGGAATGAAAATTCTTGGTATTGGGCGAGAACTTTAGCTTGTTAAAAATCACCGAGTTGAGGATTTTTATTTGATCAAGCGGTACGATGTCGGGCTTAAATTCCAGCCATGTTTCGTAATAAATCTGTTGAACCTGATCTCTAATTTTTGCGAAATCGAGGTCCGGATATTGGTAAGTTGCCAGCAGGCAAAGCCCCTCAAGAAGGTCTTCTGCTCCGTTTTCCTTCCAATCTGCTAATTTTCTTGAAAGTTGCTCAAACTGAAGGCCATGGATAATATCTTCAATTTTTCTCTGAGACCGAGGATCGAAACTTTGTTCCCATTCTCTTTCCAGTAGTGGAATAACGGCATCGCCCAAAGACACAATCCTCTCCTCTACATGGGATTGAACTTCAGGGTCGGAATCCCCAAGGAGGGAAACCAAGGCCTTCATTTCATTTTCACTCAGCTGTGTTTGATTCATTCTATCAATTTCCAGCGCTTATTGCACCCATGCAAATATGGGAAAAAAGAAAGCGCTTCTCTATACCAAAAGGCGGTCAATCTATTTTTTCTATAGAGAGATTTTTTCTTTGAGCTTACAATTAAATTTTCAAAATTTGAGGAGTCCTCATTTATTCTTAAAATTGGACTTTCAATCAGAACCAAACAACGATTTATAAGATGGAAAGCACCAAAAAGTTTAAGGCCGTCATGCTCATTGATGACAATGAAATCGACAACCTCATCAATCAGAAAATGCTGGAAGCATCCAACATTGCAGGAACCATCTTTATGCACACAGGCGCCAAAGGTGCTTTGGAGTTTTTGAAAAACATGGAAAAGCTGGCTTCCAATGGAGTAGGACTTCCAGAAATTATTTTCCTCGACATCGATATGCCTTTGATGGATGGTTTTCAGTTCCTGGATGAATTTGACAAACTATCAGACTACATCAAAAACAATGTATCCATCATTATGCTTACTTCTTCCATTAATCCACAGGACCTTGGAAAGGCAAGAAAAAGCAATTACATCAAGAAATACATCAACAAGCCACTCACACAAGAGGCGCTTGAAAAACTTTGATTCTTAAAAAAGAATTTTCAGAACCCTGCTCAAAAGGCAGGGTTTTTTTGTGGGCTCAGGGCTTTCATTTGTGGGTGAATGCTTGAAAAAATCTTGACTTTCGTCAAGGCATTCCACTGCAGAACCAGGTTTTATTTGTAATGGTATTCTTCAAACAATCAATTATATGCAAACCATTCTTGGCGCCGGGGGCATTATCGGAATTGAATTGGCAAATGCCTTGACAAAATATTCAAGCGACATTCGTCTGGTAGCCCGCAATCCTCAAAAAGTGAATGAAGGCGATCAGTTATTCAAAGCCAGTTTGCTGGATGCCGGGCAAGTTGACAATGCAGTGAAGGGTTCGGATGTAGCGTATCTTGTAGCAGGACTGAAATACGATGCCGCCACATGGGAAAATGAGTGGCCAATTGTGATGGACAATGTAATTTCCGCCGGTCTGAAGCACAACTGCCGCCTGGTTTTTTTCGATAATATCTATCTGTATGATGCGAATCTTGCCAACCCGATCACGGAGAATTCGCCTGTAAATCCCAGCAGCCGCAAAGGGATCGTAAGGGCAAGCATTATCGATATGCTTTGGCAAGCGGTAATGAAGAAAGGTTTGGATGCTTTGGTTGTCCGCTCTGCCGATTTTTACGGGCCGGGAATCAAGCAAAATAGCTTTCTGATTGAAGCTGTTTTTAAGCCCCTTGCAAAAAGAGAAACCGCAAATTGGCTGATGCGGGATGATGTACTTCATTCCTTCACCTACACAAAAGATGCAGCCATCGCAACTGCATTATTGGGAAATTCAAACGAAGCCTACGGCGAAACCTGGCACCTTCCTACTGCAGAACATCCGAAAATTGGCAGGCAGTGGGTTGAAATGATTGCAAAGGCACTCGGTGCAAAACCCCGGTATCGGGTTGCAGGGAAATTGCTGATGAAAATTCTCGGGTTTTTCAATCCGTTAATGAAAGAGTCGATTGAGATGTTGTATCAGTACGACAGCGATTATGTGTTTAGCAGTGCGAAGCTTGAAAAACGCTTTGGCTTGAAACCAACTCCATACGAAATTGGAATTAAGGTTGTTGCCAAAGAGTTTTTAAAAAAGTAAGCTGGGTGTCTGACCCACTTTTCTTCATTAATTCCAGCAGTAAAGGAAATTCCCGATGTAGAAGTTCTTCGAAAAGGCCGCGCGTTAAATGTCCCAAAAGGTATCAAGGAATATTGGACTAAAACCGGCATCGGATCAATTTGATTGAAGCGCCAATTCTTTTGACTTCAACAAACTTTTGTTGATTAAGGTGAAGCGGAGAATACCATATCTTTCGGCTTCCAATGAAAACCATCTGGATAGTGTGCGGGCCAACGGCCTCGGGAAAGACGGCAATGG
>CANETC010000076.1 GCA_947441055.1 Cytophagaceae bacterium
CGAGGTCGCAAGGTTTCAATTTTTGTGGGCGGAAATCTGTATAAATCTTACCGACTTGGAGATGATGCGCCAGGAAATAAAGGGACTTATCTTCAGTTGGAGGATGGCAGTCCCTATGTTGCATATCTAAGGGGATTTAATGGATTTTTGAGTCCCCGTTATCAGGTAAGTTCCAATGAATGGCGGGACAGATTGCTCTTTTCAAGTAACCCATCATCCATCCGTTCGGTAGAGGTTCGGTATTCAAGAATGCCTTTGGAGAGTTTTCGCCTGGAGCTTAATGGAAAACTCAGTATGCAAGCCGCTACAAGGTTCGATACGGCAGAAGCAGCTTCAGTTTTGGGTTCGTTTCGTGGGGTTTACATCGAGAGATTTCTGGACCGCTTGCCAAAACAAAAAAGAGATTCCCTACTCAATGCTGGCTGCGAATGGTCGCTGGAATTGGTTGATGAAAACCCAGCACTTTCCAACAAGCTGGAATTATACCTCACTTCAGATCCAGATCGTTCTCTTGCATATCTGCCCCAGACAAAAGAGTGGGTTACAATCCAAAACCGGAATCTTTATCCGGTGATGAAGCGCCGCTCGGATTTGCTCAATCCTTAAATTATCTGCCCGGTTTCATTATCTGCTCCGTATCCAGCCAAATGGTTACCGGCCCATCATTGCATAATTCAATTTGCATGTCGGCCCCAAAAACGCCTGTTTTTACTTCTTTCCCCAGTTTGGCTTCAATTGATTTGATGAAACTCTCATAGAGCGGAATTGCTTTTTCGGGCCTGGCTGCTTTGATGTATGATGGCCTGTTTCCTTGGGCGGCATCTGCGAGTAAGGTAAACTGACTTACCACCATCAATTCTCCATTTACCTGAGAAATGTCCAGATTCATTTTTCCTTCCTGGTCTGAAAAAATCCGGAGGCCAGCCACTTTTGAAGCCAGCCAGATGGCTTGTTTTTCCTCATCAATATCCGAAACACCAAGCAAAACAAGGAAGCCATTTTCAATGGAAGCGTGAAGATTGCCTCCGATGGAAAGGCGCGCAAATCGAACACGCTGAATCAGGGCAATCATTCGAAAAGAGTACTTGAAATTTTTAATTCAATGGCCAGATTTCGTAAGTCTTCCACCACTTTTGGATGGACAGGAATCCCATCTTTCATTCGGATGTCTTCGGCCTCCCATTCTGGATCGCCAGGTACCATTACCTCGTTTTCGCCAATTGTACTTGCACTTCTCATGGATTTCATCCATTCTTCCATGCGCTGGCGAAACACTTGCTCTGGTTGAAAAGCATCGGTTCTGAATGCGATGAAAAAATGGCCGATTCCTTCTCCAACAGGGTTTTCAGGCAGGGGCAAAAAAGAAACGAAAGGCGGAACCCAAGGGCCAAAATTTGCACCAGAGAATACCCCGGAAAGGATATCAACAACCGATCCCAAACCATATCCTTTGTGACCACCATTCTGCGATTCTCCACCAAGAGGCAATAAGGCACCGCCATTTTTTAGTTCATCCGGATTGTTAGAGCTTTCGCCATTCGAATTCTGGATCCAACCCTCGGGAGCTTTTTGGCCTGTCCGCTGCAAAACTTCGAGCTTGCCATTTGCGACTGTGGTGGTGGCCATATCCAAAACAAAAGGCCTCGATTCAAGTGCCGGAAATGCTGCCGCAATTGGATTGGTTCCAAGCATTCTGGCGGTGGAATTTGTAGGCGCTACCAATGGACTTGCATTGGTAAATGCCATGCCGGCAAGTCCTTGTTCTGCTGCCATCAAGGCATACTGTCCGGCTATTCCAAAATGGTTCGAATTGCGTACGGCAACCATGCCACAACCGCTGATTTTGGCCATATCAATGCATCGCTTCATGGCCAAACTGGCCGAAATAAATCCAATTGACTGGTCGGCATCCAGTACAGCTACAGCGGGAAATGTAGAAGTAAATTTCATTTCAGGCCTCGGATTTAATCTTCCGGCATGAAACAGTCTTACATAGCCCGAAAGGCGGGCAATTCCGTGGGAATCAATGCCTCTTAAATCGGCTCTGGTAAGACATTTAGCGGCTAATTGGGCATCTTCTTCAGAAAATCCGATTGCGGAAAAAACCTGCGAAGAAAATGAGATGAGGTTTAGAATGGGGTATCGCCTTTCCAAAATGCCGGGCATTAATATGCGTTATCCTCGCCCTTGAACATATTTTTAACCGTAAGTCCGATTACTTTCAGGTCGAGCAAGAATGTCCAGCGCTCGATGTAAAGTATATCCACCCTAACCCGGTTTTTCATGCTGTAGTTGTCGTCGGTTTGACCTCTGTAGCCTTTTGCTTGCGCCAAACCGGTAACACCTGGTTTGATGAGGTGCCGAAGCATATAATTTGAAATTGTTTTGCTGTATTCCTGTGTATGCTTCAGCATGTGCGGCCTTGGCCCAACTACCGACATATCTCCGAGCAAAACATTGATAAACTGTGGAAGTTCGTCAATATTTGATTCCCTCAAAAACCTGCCGAGACGGGTAATCCGGTCGTCATTTTTGGTGGCTTGTCGGGTATCGGCCTCAGGATTCACAACCATGGTTCTGAACTTAAAGCACAAAAAGTCTTTACCTGCGCGGCCACTTCTTTGCTGTTTGAAAAATATCGGGCCTCTGCTGTCAAGTTTAATCAGAATTGCAATGAGTGGAAACAGCCAGGAACAAATTCCAAGCAAAACAAAACTCGCAAAAACAACATCGAAGATTCGCTTGGTAGCGGCATTGAGTTCATTTTGAAGTGGTTCTTTCCTAAACGAAATGATTGGAAGGTTAGAATAGAATTCCAATTCAAGGTCATCAAAAACTAGTCCTTTAATATCTGGAAGGAGCTTGATTTTCAAGAAATGGTTTTCTGTGTATCGAACCAAGTGACGGAAATACCGGTGCTTCAGGTAGCTCTGGCACACATAAATTTCGTCGATGTTTTCAGTTTTGAGAAAGTCTTCAAGGCTGCGTTGAAACTTCCCAACGATTGAACTATGGCGTTGCGGCCAATTGTCGAAAAAGCCTTTGAAACGGTACCCAAGTGCAGGGTTTTGATCAAAATAATGTTTTAAAGAAAGGCCGTACGGATTGTACCCAATTATCACAACATTTCGATAATTAAGGCCCAGTTTGCGGAGGTAACCCAGAATAAAATAAATGCCAAATCTCCACATCGACACCCCAAGAATGAACATGGAGAAAAACGATAAGAGATAATTTCTTGGAATGAAATAAGCTTCTGTGGCTACGATATACGCGGAGACCAGAAAAATATGGTATAAAAAAGTGATGATGGTGTTTTTGGCCAAGCGATCCAATGAATTGATTCGCTTAATTGTATACGATTTTAACAATATGAGACAGGCCAACCAGGAAATGAGGCTAAAGCCAAGAAAACCAAGATAAACCGGACGGTCAAAAAGCAGGTTCGGATTGTTGCCAAGCAGGGAAATACTTCCAAATAGGGAAACCAGTAATAGAAAGATATCTCCCGTAACTATAAAAGTTGGAAGAAACCTTGAGAACCGGCCCGGAATAATGGATTTAATCCACTGAATGACTGCCTCCAAGCTATTGAGTTGGTGATTTTTAATTAAACCACAAAAGTAGGGTTTTTATTTTATTATCATTCCGATTGATTAATAAAATGTCTATTCTCAGGCGTTTATAAAAACAAAATTATGCATTAGAATGCTATTCGGAATCCTGCATATACCATAATGCCGATGGAAGGTCCCCAAATCTGGGCGGCATCAAAGCTTGGAGAGCCAATCGCTCCAGAATTCAAGACCAGTGTTGTTTGTGTGAAATTTCCAAGGTTTTCTGCTCCCAGATACAATTCAAATTTGTCGGTCCATTTTTTCGAAACCTGCATATTGATCGTTAAAAATACTGGACTACTTTCAATGCTTCCATATAATCGTTTGCTGCCTGTTAGTTGCAAGGTTCCGTTGATTCGAAATTCCCTTCCAGGCTCAAAATCCAAATGCACAAAAGCGCGGTTAAAGGCCAGCATTGGTCTGGATAATTTCCCGGAAGTGTAGTCGGAAAGCGCATTGGAATAACGGTATGCCAATCGGACAGAGAAGAACCGTCCCAGTTTTTGGTCGGCCTGAATGGCAGCACTGATGCTTTCTGCTTTACCAGACGAAGTGTAAAAACGAAGAACTCCGCTGTTTTCAGCGTCCGTTATGCTTTGATTCCTAATTTCTGAAAGAAATACATCGGCCGTAATGCTGCCTTTTCCTATTAAAATCCGGTAATTCTGACTGGCAGAAAGCCCAATTCCGGACCCTCTTTCAGATTTTAATCCAAAAGGAAGATTCGATTCGATGCCCTGAAACTCGATTTTTCGACCAGAGGAAAAATAGGATAAATTTTGTGCAAGGATTTCAGGATCCTGCCAGGCGATTCCTGCGGCAAGCCTCAGCACAATGCCGGAAGGCGTTTCATATCGCAAGTGCACTCGGGGTGAAGCACGAAGTCCATACAAATTGTGAAAATCAAGCCTGCTGCCTGCCACCATCAACAATTCCGGACTCAGCGGCAAACTAATTTCAGCAAATCCGCCTGTTCGAATTTCATGAATGTTGAAATCAAACTCTTGATTGTATTGAAATTGGACAAGAGATTCTTCGCGGTTTCTTCCGGAAAGTGAAAGTCCTATTTTTATTCCTGCACCATTCCGGTTGAGATCCGCCTGAAAAACCGGTTCCAGACTAAAGTACTTTTCCTGAAGTGCTATTTGGTTTTTGCCTGCGCCCGTATTGTTTTTTCGAATTCCGCCAGACCACAAAACTCCCAGACTGGAATACATTTCGGTGTTGAAAACCTTTCCAATTTTTCCTGCCAAACCCAATCCTTCCATCTCAGATTTGTAGGCAAATCCTTCGAAATTTTTTGGAAGGCCTGACTCGTAATTCATACTTCCGCCAAGGCGCTCATCCCTGAAAACTGAGGCTGAAATCTGCATGCTTATGTTGCGGGCAAAATTGTGGTAAGACCTCAACATGGCATTTACTTGTTTGCCGATTGGAAAATCCCGGTAACCATCCCCATTTTCGTCGTGGTTCATGATAGAAGTGTTGGCGTGAAAAAAAAGAGCAGTTCCTCCTGAAGTTGATTTCCTTATGGGTAGAAATAGGTTTCCCTCAAATCTCCTCATAGAGGATCCAAATCCATTAAGCTCAATTTTAGAGGCGGTATCGGCTTTGAGAAAGTTGGTGTTTATCTGACCTGCAAGTCCGCCGTATCCTGATGCAAGTGTGCCAATTCCTTTTTGAACTTGAATGGATTCCAGCCATGGGCCAGGAACTAAAGCCGTGGCGCCAGGACCAAGCACGCCCGGAGGATTGGATTGATTTTCTTGGGAATATCCGGTGTATTGTCCGGCCAAGCCCAGCATTTGAATTTGCCTTGCGCCGCTAACGGGGTCAGGAAAAGAAACATCCACAAGTGGCGATGTTTCAAAACTTTCCGAGAGGTTGCAGCAGGCTGCTTTTCGAAGCTCCTTTCTGTCAATGTTGATTTGAAGCGAGGCAGATTTGAATCCAGTTTGGCCTGGATTTCTTTCTTCCAGGACTAGAATTTCCTTGCCCCTTTTTTCAATTTCCTCAAGCCGAATTTCCTGAAAATCTTTGTTGGAATGAGACAGAGTATCGCGCTTATATCCACTGGCAGAAATTAGCAATTGGGTCCAGTTGTTAGAAAAAATCAGACTGAATTTTCCGGAGGAATCCGAAAAGGTGGATTTCCCGGACGGCAATACGAGAAGCACTGCATTTTCAATTGGAAGGCCTGTGGTTTTATTCAGCACCCGACCATTCAGTACAGACTGGTTCTGAGAGAATAATGCGGATGATTGAAAAATTATAACCGCGAAAACCAAAATCCCTATTCGGAAGACTCTCTGTAGCGGCAACATTCGTGCAATTTGGAATAAGCCTGATCATTCGCTTTTACAGAGTCGGTGTCGTAACCGGCAGCAGCAACCTTTTCCTGAATTTCCTTCAAATTGGTTTTGCCTGCATCGAATCGCACCTCCAGAATTCCAGTCTCCTGATTCCAGGAAGAATATTGGATTGCCGGAGTTTGCAGGGCTTCTTCAATGGTTTCCTTGCACATTTCGCAATTGCCAGAAACCTTTATTTCAGCTGAACGGATGTTTTCAGCACATGATGCCAAAGCAAATAGCATCAACACCAAGCCCTTGTTCATTTTTTCGAGGATTTGAGGTTTCCTTTTACAGAACCGCAATGCAGCATTTCATCTCCAAAATAGGGGTTAATCACCTTCTTCTGATCCGAAATCCAATCCGCACCTTTGTCGTTGAAAGCCATTGGGCAATGCACCACAAAAAGTTCCTCTCCAGGGACAAACTTCCCTTTTTCAACAGCCGTTTTCAGGCTATCAGAAAATACGGAGAATCCTTCTCGGATGCTTTCGAGGTTTTTAGCCTTTCGAATTAAATCCGAACCTTGTTTTAAGGCGGAGAAGGACACTGATTCGTTTGCTAGACTTACGGCCTGCTTTGAAGCTTTCTTAAAATCGGAGCGGCTAAGCGAATGAGATAATTTTAAATAATGAAAGACAATTTTGTCTTCATTTTTCTGGGCTGATGCAGTACAGACCAAAAGGAAATAGAATAAGGCTGAGGCAATTATGCCGGATAATTTGATTTTCATGTTGCGTTGATAAAATTGTACGAAAAGCCAAGTCAATGGGTTTTGTACGGTATCAGCAACGAATGTTCAAATTGAGTAAATAAATCGGGGGGCCATTGTCCGGCGGCTTAATTTCAAGCCAAGCCTCTGATGTATCTGTTTCGGGTCCGCGTGGTTCTAGAAAAATGAAGGGCGGAATAAAAGGCACAAAGGGGAGTAGAATTCTGCCCAGCGCTACTTTATGTTTTGCGCCCGAAGAAAGGTGCTTTTGTGGCTTAAGTTTCGGCTGACAGCATTTTTTCTTTCCATCTTTTGGGGCGCAAGGGCAATGCTTGTCTTTGGTCTTCTGCGCCATTTTGCACGCCTTCGCACCCGGGTTGAAACCCATGGCGGAACCCATGATGCAAAGTCCAAGAAGGAATAAAATCAGGCGCTGCATATCACAAATGTAAAAATTATTGCGAAAGCGCTTGCATTGAAAAATTAAAATGTCGGGCAGGGAAGTCCTTTCGGATGTTTGCTTCCTTTGAGACTTAAGTACTTGGTGTTAAATTCGTAAGTCATGGTGATTTCATGACTGCCTCTTAATGGCCCGGTAAGGCCACTCAAGTTGATGTCATAAGAATAACCAAGGGTAAGGTTGTTTTGCTTGATACCGGTGAGCAGGGTTGCGGCATCCTGGTTTAGTTTTTTGAGTGCACCAGTCGGAATTGGCAGTCCCCGGTACCAGGCGCCAACAACAAATGGAGGCCGATGGTAATAAACTCCGAGGTCGAGTTGATTTGCCGGTCCTTGAGCGCGGATGAGAATTGCAGGCGTAATCGAACGCGGAATCTCCTGTCCTTTATAGTCTATTGGCTTTTCAAGCTCAAAGCGGTATCCACCAGAAAGACAAATCCTTGGATCCAGTATATTCTCTTTAAAAAGGAAATAGGAGGGTGAATGTGGGTGTAGTCCAGAAAGAGATGCCCACCATTTTTTAGAGTAGAACAGCACCCCAAGCTGCATGTCGAAAAGGGCACTTCCGATACTTCCGCTGGCCAATGGATCATTGCTTTGTGGCAAAACCGGATCACGCGCCAATTGATCCCCAAAAACGCCCAAATTGGGGTTCCAGGTGTATTGGCCGAAGCCGAGGCCAATGCCGAAACTAACCCGTACTTCTTTTCCCAATTTTGCGCGGTAGGCGTACTGCAGCATCCCGGAAGTTTGATTGTAACCCAATTTGGAAAGGTAGTTTCTGCTTAGAAAAAGCCCTATTCCGGAACTGGCTTTTTTTAAATACCAGTCGAAAGAAGAAACCCATCCTTTCCAGCCATTCAATCCCGTCCACTGGCTTCGGTAGCCGGTTGTTAAACGCGAATCAAGATTGCTTCCAGCAAAGGCTGGGTTGTAATAAAGCGGTAAAGCATAGAATTGGGAATATTGATAATCCTGTGCCTTCAGACCATTGTGTAGGAAAAACAGAAAAGCCAATATGCCAATCCGGAACTTCAAATGCTATTTTTTGAGGTCAGCCAGATAGAGTTTCACCACAGGAAAAAGAAATACCAGCATAAATGGAGAAACCATTAAGTCGTTGGTATTCCTGGAAAGCAGCACGGCAGACTCAATGTGCAAGGCTTTCCCAAGAATATTCAGACCAAGGGAAAGGACAACAAATCCAGAGAAAACCGTAATAAGCAGGGAGCGAATCTGCTTGAAACCAAAATACAAGGCCATAAACCACAGGTAACTGATTATGTAAATCAGGGAGAAAAGTATCTTAATGAAGAAATCAGGATTGTCGGCTGAAAAGTGCAAACCCTTCTTAAAAATCATAAGCAAGAGTTCGCCGGCTCCGGTTTGATAAAAGCTAAGGATAATCGGCCTGCCCCAGATGAAAATCTCTTTGGAAAATTGGTATAAAAACAACCAGCCTGCAAAGCTGATTGCAAGCAGTGCCTTGTTTGCTAATGTCCTATTTTGACTTGACATTGATGCCTGAGAAGCGATTTACCCAAATCATCCAGAAGAAAAAGATGGCCCCGTAAATCAAAATTGTAAATGTGTATTTGTGGTTGAAATCAAAAGATTCCTTTGAAATCATGTGGTTTACAGCCAATCCGATTACGCGCAAAGAATTAATCAGATAAATGGAAAGGACACCCAATGGAACAAACCACATTTTCTTTTTCCATGGTCCTGGAAAGGCAACCACAAATGCAGCGAACAAGACCATCAATATAAGGCCATTGCATCCATGTTCGATGAGTACAACCGGAATGTTGTCTTTAAACAAATAGGTGTTTTGTTCTGAAAAAGGCGATAGGGTGAAATTGCTGCTACCAAACGCATTCAATGCAAGGGCACTAATTGATGCGGTGTTGTAGGTAAGGTAGTGGTTTACGGTGCCGTCAGGTTCAACCCAGTTAAACCAAAGTAGGTGCCAGCCGAGGTACAAAATCACGGCCTTAATCAGGAATCGGGTAAGCGGTTTGCTGAAATCCATTCTCTTTTTTTTGGATGTTGATAACGGCGCAAAATAGGAAACATTGCTGCCTGATTGTCAAAATTGATTTTGCTTAGGCAGAAATTTCGGGATAATCGCCAATTTGCATGCCCAGATTTTTTCGAAAAAAGAATACATGATTCCAAGCAGAACCTTCCTTACGGGCCTTTTGCCGGCATTGTTTCTCTTTATTTTTATTTCTTCATTTCGTCGGGGGAATGATGAAAAATCTGAAAAGATTTCGCTTGGCCGGCAGTTGTTTTTTGATCCGATATTGTCATCAGACTCCAGTGTAAGCTGCGGATCCTGCCACAAACCGGAATTGTATTTTGCAGATTCAGTTGCCTTTAGTCGGGGTGTGGGTAATGGTCGCGCCCGACGCAACACGCCTTCGGTTTTAAACATGGCTTCGCGTGAGTTTATGTTTTGGGACGGAAGGGCTATTTCTTTGGAGCATCAGACCTTGTTTCCTGTTCAGGATCCCAACGAAATGAACCTGCCTGTTTCAGAGGCTGTTCGCCGCTTGCGGGCCAGCGAAAAGTATCAGGTTTTGTTTCAAAAGATTTATGGAAAGCAGGCCGATGAATCAGCGCTTCGGGAAGTTCTTGCTGCCTTTGAAAGCAGCCTGGAAACCAGTGGCTCTAGATTCGATCTTGCCATGAATGGAACGGGAAGTCTTACGACTGATGAAAAAGCAGGTCAGAAAATTTTTGTAGGCAAAGGCAAGTGTTTCGATTGCCATTTTGGACAAGATTTTACCGGAGATGAGTTCCGGAACATCGGTTTATTCGACGGCAAAAAATGGACTGATGCTGGTAGGTTCGAGGTTACCAAAGATTCTGCAGACTTGGGGAAATTTAAGGTGCCGGGTTTGAGAAATGTGGCCAAAACGGCGCCTTATATGCACAATGGTGCATTCCGTACACTGCGCGAGGTAATTGATTTTTATGTTGAACCTCAAAAATTTGTGCCAGGTGCAATTGCGACAGATTCTTTGGTGAAGGGTGGAATTTCCTTGAATGAAAAAGAAAAGCAACAACTGGAGGCTTTCATGAAAACCCTTACCAGTCCGCCACTTGTTTTAAAATAGAGTTTAGTTGGTGGTTTTCGGGTTCAGATTTCTGTAAGCCATATTCAAATCCAACTCTGCTTTCTGTATCATTGCATTTCCGTTGGATAGCGGAGTTTTAAGCATTTTTACTCTATGTACACCCTCGAAAATCAACTTAGCCATACCCTCGAAGAAATTCATTCTCAAGGTCTTTTAAAAAAGGAACGCATTATTTCAACTCCACAGGCCGTTGAAATTCAGGCCAGTCCAGGAGGGGAAGTCCTTAATTTTTGTGCCAACAACTATTTAGGCTTAAGCTCCCATCCAAAAGTAATCGAAGCAGCCAAAGCTGCCATTGATACCCATGGATTTGGCATGAGTTCTGTGCGTTTTATCTGTGGTACTCAAGACATTCATAAGGAGCTGGAGCAAAAATTAGCTTCATTTCTGGGCACCGAAGACAGCATTCTTTATTGTGCGGCTTTCGATGCAAATGGCGGACTTTTCGAACCTCTTCTTGGTCCCCAGGATGCCATTATTTCAGATGAACTTAACCATGCTTCCATTATTGATGGCATTCGTTTGTGCAAGGCAATGCGCTACCGCTATAAGCACAACAACATGGAAGACCTCGAAACCCAGCTGAAAGCAGCCCGCGAGGCAGGCGCCCAACAGATTCTGATTTTTACCGATGGTGTGTTTTCAATGGACGGAACCATCGCGCAGCTTGATCGGATTTGTGACATTGCTGAGCAATATCAGGCGATGGTCGGAATTGACGAATGCCATTCCACCGGTTTTATGGGTGCAAGTGGTCGCGGTGTGCATGAATTGAAAGGCGTAATGAACCGCGTCGACATCATCACAGGAACTTTGGGAAAAGCCCTTGGTGGAGCGTCCGGAGGATTTACCGCCGCCAAAAAGGAGGTTGTAGAAATCCTTCGCCAGCGTTCCAGACCGTATCTTTTCAGCAATGCCTTGGCTCCTTCAATTGTAGGTGCATCGATTGCGGTGATGGACATGCTCACCGAAACTACAGCCTTGCGCGACAAGCTGGAAGAAAATACAATTTACTTCCGGAAGCGGATGGAGGAAGCTGGTTTTGATTTGAAACCTGGAACCCACCCAATTTGTCCGGTTATGCTTTACGATGCGGTTCTGGCTCAGAATTTTGCCGATAAACTTCTTTCAGAAGGAATTTATGTCATCGGATTTTTCTATCCGGTAGTTGCCCATGGAAATGCCCGCATTCGTGTTCAGATATCAGCCGCCCATGAGCGCGAACATCTGGATGCTTGTGTAGATGCTTTTATTAAAGTTGGCAGGGAGCTTGGCGTTATAAAATCCTGATTAATAAATGGCGAATCCTTTCCTTTCCGGTCTGATTGCTTCCCGGCTGCAGTTTCGGAAAGGAAGGTCATTTTCGGCCACGGTTATTCGGATTTCAGGAATTTCAGTGGCACTTGGAATTGCCATTTTGGTGGTTTCAGTTGTGATACAGGCCGGTTTCCGAAAGGAAATCAATAAGCGCATATTTAGTGTTGGCGGGCACCTCAGTCTTCGTCAGTTTTCAACGGGTACTTTGTACGAAGAAGCGCCTTTGGATGGTGAAAGTCCTTTTTTGAAAACATTAAGAAAGATGCCGGAAGTGGCATCGGTTCAATCGTTTTCCTATAAGCCTGCCCTTTTAAGCAACGAGGAAGAAGTTGCCGGCGTGGTTTTGAAAGGAATTGATGCTGATTTCAACCTTGCAGCTTTTCAGCAAAATCTGAAGGTTCCTGCGAAATCAGTTCCGGGTGAAGATGAAATCTGGGTAAGCGGAAAAATTGCCAGAAGTTTGGATTTGCAGGATGGCTCCAAAGTGGTTGCATTTTTTATTCAGGAACCACCACGCTACCGCAAGTTGCGTGTTTCTCGGATTTACAATACCGGACTGGAAGAGGTGGATGAGAATATTGCGTTTGTGTCCCTTGATTTGTTGCGAGAAATAAACGGTTGGTCTTCCGGCCAGACGGGTGGTTTTGAGGTGTTTGTAAAAGATTTTTCTAAGCTACCTGCATCCTTGGCTTCCATTGAAAAAAATATTCCATACAATTTGGGCGCGGAATCGGTTACCCAAACCCACAGCCAGTTGTTTGAATGGCTTGATGTTATTGGGCGAAATGTGCTGGTAATGTTTGTGCTGGTGGCAATAGTTGCAGGTTTTAATATGGCTGCCACATTGTTGATAATGGTAATGGAGCGTCGCCAAATGATCGGCACACTGAAAGCACTTGGGGCTGACGATGGTTTGATTCGGGGCATTTTTATCCGGAATGGATTCCGAATTTTAGTCTGGGGACTTGCCGTGGGCAATTCCTTTGGAATTGGTTTTGCATGGATTCAATGGCAGTTTCAAGTGATTCCATTAAATCCGGAAAATTATTATTTATCCAGTGTGCCAATCGGTTGGGATTGGATCTCCATATTTGGCATAAATGCAGGCGTAATTCTGATTTCCTGGCTGGTGATTCTTTTGCCGGTTCGAATTGTAAACCGCATCCGGCCTGCAGAAGCTGTAAGGGCGTAGATCCAGTAATTAAATGGCTTCCAAAACCATTTGAATTGCTTTTTCTACAGTAGCCGCAGGGTTTTTGGAAAAAACATCGTTTGCCCTGCTGGCCACAATGGCGTTTACAGAAAGCATGTGGTGGCCTAGTAATTCACCCATTGCATAATAGCCAGCTGTTTCCATTTCAAAATTCGTAATCCTGAAATCCCCATGTCGGAATTCCTTGTATGCCTGCAAGAGGTTTTCCCGGCGGGGCGAAAGTCTCACGCTTCTGCCCTGCGGTGCATAGAAACCTGGGCAAGTCAATGTGTTTCCCGGAACCATTTCTTTTCCAAGTCTGTTTAATAAATCTGAATTGGCGCGGACAATGTAGGGGAGGAAAGGAAGGTCGGCCATGTGTTGAAGCGATTCGGAAAGCAGCAAGTCAGACTTTCTGAGGTGATAAGGATAAAAACACATCAGAGCGTCGAATCCGACAGCCAATTCTGAAACCAGAATGCTGTCAACCGGGATTTCTGTCTGTAAGCTTCCTGATGTTCCAACCCGTACAATTTCGAGACTTTTCAATTCGTGCTTCGCTTCTCTTGACTGAAAATCTACATTTACCAATGCATCGAGTTCTGTCATGAGAATTTCGATGTTGTCGGTACC
>CANETC010000077.1 GCA_947441055.1 Cytophagaceae bacterium
ACCGAGATGGTTCTCCAACACTTTGGTGAGGGAAATATTCATATTGGATCAGTAAGTTCAAATCCTAGTAAAGCACAAAAAATATTTTACACCTATCCAGACAATACCCCAGTTACATTGAATGTTATATTCCCAAAACCTGAGAAGCGAGAACTGCGATTATATATTTCATCGCGTGCGGGATTTAAGCCAATAGGAGGGGAGGTTTGGTTCTTGTTTATTGGGAAATCTGGAAATTTACATATTGGATCCATGCCATTTCATCTCTGGAATGATCTGGACCAATACGACTTAGAGGATCCAGAATACCTTCAGGAAGTTGAATTTGCAATTCCAGTAGTGGAAAAAATAGTAACTCCCCCAATACCTAAAATTGTCAAAGGAATTAAAGCTTCAAGAGAAATTTTCGTTCGAGACCCCCGTATGGCTGCTTTCAGTCTTCATTATTATGGTTATCAATGTGAAGTTAATGACTCTCATAGTACTTTTATTGCTGAAAAATCCCAAAAGCCATATGTTGAAGCCCATCATTTAATACCATTCAAATTCCAAAGTGAATTTACCTTTCCTTTAGATTGTGTTGAAAATATTTTATGCCTTTGCCCTAATTGTCACAGAGGGATTCATTTAGGAAAGGTTGAACATAAGAGAGAACTTATAAAAACTTTATTTGACAAAAGACCTGCAATAAATGGATTTGATTTAATTCAAGTTTTATCTTTTTATAATTCATTGGAAATAAATCAGAAATAGGTTTTTCCCTTGTTTAGGATTCTTACGCCATTAATGAGTATTTGTTCCATTGGCAATCGCAAAACGCCACGAGAGCAGATTCTGGCAAAGGGCTAACGTATATCAATCACAAAACCATGGGCAAACGAATCTTGAAATTTGTTCGTGAGCGAGCCAAAGACGAATTCAACAACACTATGGCCTATGTATTCCTGGGAGAAGCCGATTTTTTGAGCTCCTATGGATCAAAGCCCATGAGCATCACCTGGCAATTAAAGGATCCCATTCCGAACTACCTTTGGAAGGCAAGTGCGAAAATGGCGGTGGGTTAATACGGTAGAGTCAAACCAGTGTGCTTCCTTTGGTCAAAAAATCTAATTTTCACTCCCTACTATTCTATGGGGAGCCTGCAAGCCAGCCTAATTTGTTTATCCCAATAATAAAAAAACAAAAAAATACCCCTGCCAGAATCTCCAGCAGGGGTATGTACAAGTTGTTGGTTAATCTAATCAGCTAAGGTTGGAATAAGCGCATCCAAATCTGTGATTAACTGGGCGTAGTCCGCAATGCGGTACTGAAGATGGTCCATTTCTATTTCCATCCCCAAAACTGCGATTGGGCCTCTGGTGCGGATCCGCTCTTTGAGTTTTTTAACCGTGAATTGCAGTGCTTCGAGATTGAATTGCTCTTCGGCAAGCAATTGAACATCGGTGAGCTGCGCCACATAACTAAGTTGAAGCTGCACCTTTAATTCGGCGCTTTGCAATTCAACATTAATAGAACCAGCCGATTCACTAAGAGCGGCTTTTTCTCTTCCAAGACCTGTGAGTTTGAACTCCAGATCTGACTTCGTTTTGAGGGCTCCGCCTCTTACGATTTGTCCCTCACTTTTTTTGGTGAGGCCACTTAGATTGTGTGTCATAATAATTAATAGTTTATGTACTAGAACTGCACAAAGGTATGGAAGAATAAAATTACGATGCAAGCATTTTTATGAAAAAATTTTAAATATGATGAAAATAAATATGGCTTTTAATGTAATATAAATACAATAAAATAGCCTTCCAATAAATATTATCGGATGGCCATTTAAATAGTATGTTTTTGTTATTGGTCTTTTAGTAAGTCGTGATTGAGAAATTCCTCATATCCTTCAATCTGTTTCGAAAAATTATGAATTTTAATAGTTAGTTTTAGTTGTTCCTCCGGACCATACATCAGCATTTTGCGTTTAATGATGGAGTTTAATTTAAGAAGTTGAGAGAAGAAATATCCATCCTGAGAAGGCAATTCTCCCATCAGTTGCTTGAGCACTTCCAATTGGATTTTGAGTAAATGGAAATTGGCCTCAAACCTTGCCCTTTCTCTGGAATGTCCCTCTGCCCGATGACGTAGATCTCCAATTCGTTTTAAGAGGTAATCACGGATTATTTCACCGTAAGCCGCATTGGGAACATACGGCAAGTCCGGCAGATCTTTGTATTGCTGAAAAAGAAGATAAATACGCCTTAGAACATCTTCCTGTGATTCCGCTATGTTGTCTAATGTCTTCTCATGCGAGTAGACTTGAAAGCGGCTTGCGCCGATGAAATATGCAATTTCCTGCTGAGATAACCCAAAGGTATCCCGGAGGGCCTTTGTTGCTGCTATAAGTAAATCCTATTTAGTTTGGCACTATTAAAAAGAAGATTTTTCGAATCACCAAAGGACCCGCAAGATTTTTTTCCATTTTTTTTTCTAATTTTTTTTGCAGCAGCTCACGAAATCACTTTTTATCCTGCTGCGGTTTTGCAGCAGCTCGCGAAATCACTTGGCTTCTTGCTGCAAAAATTTGGAAGAGAATTTCCAAACAGATCCGGTAGAACTGGGCCTTAAATATTGTTTCGCTGGATGCCCTCACAGAAAATACTCATCCTCCTGCCAGTTGGCGGGATTGTTCTGGATATATGCTGCAATTTTCCGGTGGGATTCCTCATTTCGGATGATTTGTTCGAAATAGTTGCGTTGCCAGACATCTTCAGTCAATCCTAGCTGACGGGCCTGTCGGGTGACTGCGGATTTAAAACCCCGTATAATGGCGCCAATGGTTTTGGACGGCGACTGTAAGGGCGTATTGCATACGCCCGCAATCTCAGATTGTGAAGAAGTTGGTATGTCTGTATTCGATACGCCGGAATTTCCGTTCAACCCGATTATTCCGTGAAAATGGTTGGGCATAACCACAAAATCACCCAATTCAACATCAGGTCTCATTTCAGCAGATTTCATCCATTCCTGTTGTACAATCATTCCCAACTGATTCAATTTCAATTCGGTACCTTCCGGGCGAATGCAATTCGCCCTTACAACATTGCTAAACAAATGCCGGCGGTCTTTACAACAAATCGTCACAAAATACCATCCTGCCGAAGCATAATCGTATCCCGGAAGGCGGATGGATTGGCGGTTTGGTTTCATTAACTGCAAGTTATGGGTATGTGCAATATTCCCTTACAATTTTTCCGAACAGATGCTGCCTTTCGTGGCAACAAATCGTCACAAAATACCATCCTGCCGAAGCGTAATCGTGTGCCGGCAGGTGGGTTATTCTGAAAGCAAAAAAGAAGGACCCCACCAGCGGCAGAGTCCTTCCTTCGAAAACCTAGTTCAATAAAAAATTAATTCATCGTTTGGCTCAACTCTAGAGTCCGCGCAATGAAGGCGCTGAGTTCTTTGCCTTCGAGTTTGTGCTGAGAGAGAAGCGCAAGGTCAATAGCCTGACGGGCGATTTTTTTCTTGAGTTCCTCAGAGCCTGCTTCGGTAATCTTATTCACCAAGGGATGGTTTGCATTGATGGTGGCATTGAGCATTTCCGGCATATCGCCAAACATGTTCATCCCGCGGCCCATGTTCATGTCTTTCATCCGACGCATAAATTCCTGTTCGGTAAGCAAAACCGGCAAGTCTTCTGCATTCATCGGCTCAACCTGAATGTTGATTTTACGGCCTTCCATGGCGCCTTCAAACACAGTTTTAAGTGCATCTTTTTGTTCCGTTGTCAGCAAATCCAGGGCTGGTTCGCCTTTATCGATCAGCTTGGCAGGAACTTCTGAATCAATCCGTTTTAAGTTGGTTTTCTCAAGTGTGCGCTCCAGATAACCAAGATAATGGCTGTCAATTATCTGGTCTAAAAGCAGCACATCGTAGCCTTGTTTTTCGGTTTGCTCTACATAAAACGATTGCTTCACGGCATCGGATGTGTACAGCCAAACCTGCTGTTCGTTTTTGTCGGTCTGCTTTTCTTTCACTTTTGCAGCGTATTCTTCGCTGGTGAAATATTCGCCAGCCGTGTTTTTCAAAAGCGAAAAGCCCTTGGCGCGTTCTGCAAATTTGTCCTCTGAAATTTGACCGTATTTCACAAACAGGCCAATGGAATTCCACTTTTCTTCAAAGGATTTGCGGTCCTGGTTAAACAAATCCTGAAGCTTATCGGCAACCTTTTTGGTAATGTGGTTGTTGATTTTCTTCACATTGCTGTCGGCTTGCAGGTAACTGCGGCTTACATTCAGCGGGATGTCTGGTGAATCAATTACACCCTGAAGCAGCATCAAAAATTCCGGCACCACATCTTTCACCTCATCGGTAATAAATACCTGACGGCTGTAAAGTTGAATTTTATCCCGAACTGGCTCAAGCTCATTTTTGACTTGCGGGAAATACAAAATTCCTGTGAGGTTGAAGGGATGATCTACATTCAAATGGATCCAGAATAATGGATCTGGATTGAATGGATACAATTCTTTGTAGAAAGCGATGTAATCCTCGTCTTTCAGGTCAGCTGGATTTTTTGTCCAAAGCGGATTGGTGTTGTTGATTTTTTCTTCCCCCAGAAAAACCTCCACTGGAAGGAATTTTCCGTATTTGTCGAGGATGGATTTGAGGCGCAACTGATCCAGAAATTCTTCTGAATCTTCTGCCACATGGAGGATGATGTCGGTTCCGCGTTCTGTGCGGGTACCGGCTGAAATTTCAAATTCTGTGTTGCCATCGCAAATCCAGCGGGCTGGTGCCGAATCGGGCTTATGACTAAGGGTTTGAATTTCAACCTGGGCCGAAACCATAAATGCAGAATAGAAACCAAGGCCAAAATGACCGATGATTTGCTGACCGCCGTCTTCGGTGCCCTTGTATTTTTCTACAAACTCCGCAGCGCCTGAAAAGGCAATCTGGTTGATGTATTTCTTGATTTCGTCGGAAGTCATTCCAAGTCCATTGTCGGAAATGGTGATGGTTTTGGCTTCCTTATCGAAGTTGACGCTCACTTTTAAATCACCAAGTTCTCCGGCATATTCGCCGAGCTGGGCGAGTTTTTTTAGTTTTTGACAAGCATCAACCCCGTTCGAAACCAGCTCACGCAGAAATATCTCGTGGTCTGAATAGAGAAATTTTTTGATGATGGGGAAGATGTTCTCGGTATGAATGGAGATTGAACCTTTTTCCTGGGTCATGGTTTGAAGTTTTGTTTTCTGAATTTTCTTCAATTGGCTTTTCAAAAACCAGACCGCAGCCTGATGAAAGACATTTTGTCAGCACTGGAAATTTTGCCTTTGTCTGTCGGTTTCCAGGAATTCAATTTTTACATTTGGGGCAAACACAAACGAATTCCAAAGTGCTTCCCCCGATCAACATAAAAGCCTGGATTGCGGAGAATCGTGATTCTCTCAAACCGCCCGTGGGCAACAAGCAATTGTTTTCCAATACAGGTGATTTTATTGTAATGGCTGTGGGTGGACCGAATGCACGCAAGGATTTTCATGTGAACCAGGGTGAGGAAATTTTTTATCAGCTCGAAGGTGATATTGTCCTTGAACTGATGGAATTCCCGGAAAATGAGCAGCCCGTTCGCCGCTCACAAATTGTAAAGGAAGGCGACTTGTTCTTGCTGCCTGCCGGTGTGCCCCATGGACCCAGAAGGCCAGCGGGAACGGTTGGTCTGGTGATCGAAAGACATCGTAAACCTGGCGAGCTGGATGGCTTTCAGTGGTATTGCGAGAATTGCCAGATGCTTCTACATGAAGCCCAAATTCCGGTTTCGGATATTGAAGGTCAGCTGAAAGAGCTGCTCACCCAATTTTTTGAAGATAAAAACAAATGCACCTGCCAACATTGTGGCACGGTGATGCAAAAGCCCTGAACCATGACTGAAGAAAGTATTCTGGAGAAATTTCAGGAAGATGCCGCGCTGAAGACTTTCGATCTGAAGCACCGCAAGACCATTGCCAACAACATGGGCAAGTACCGTAATTCTGTGGCTGCGGGCATGGAGCAATATGCCAACCATGAACTGGCAAGAAGCCGGGCTTCTTTCCTCAAAACAGGAAGCATGCTCAATCTGGATAAGCTCTTGATTGAGTGGGAAACGAATTTTACGGCCAATGGCGGAAAAGTAATCTGGGCCCAGAACGGGGAGGAGGCACTCGCTGCCATCAGCCGCATTGCGAAATCGGCAAAGGCCCGCCTGGTGGTGAAATCCAAATCGATGACCACGGAGGAAATTCATCTGAATGAGCATTTTGAATCCTTGGGCATTGAGCCCTTCGAAACGGATTTGGGCGAGTACATTGTTCAGTTGGCTGGTCAAAAGCCTTACCACATTGTGACCCCTGCCATGCACATGAGCAAGGAGGATGTGAGCGAGCTTTTCCAGCGTCACCTTGGCATCGAACCAATCGACGACCCAGCTGAACTTACCAAAGTTGCGCGCAGGATTATGCGTGAAAAATACACCGAAGCCGAACTTGGAATTACCGGTGGCAATTTTTTGGTGGCCGATGTGGGTGGCGTGGCGCTCACCGAAAATGAAGGCAATGCCAGGCTCACGGTTACCTTCCCAAAGGTGCACATTGCCATTGTGGGCATTGAAAAAATGATTCCTTCCATGATGGATCTGGATCTTTTCTGGCCTTTGCTTTCTACCAGCGGAACGGGTCAGAATGTGACGGTGTACAACACCATTCTTACTGGTCCAAGGCAGGAAGAGGAATTCGACGGACCGCAGGAAATGTATGTGGTTTTGCTGGACAATGGTCGCAGCAAACTGCTTGCCGACCATGAAAAACGACAGGCGCTGAATTGCATCCGCTGTGGTGCTTGTTTGAATGCCTGCCCGGTTTACCGGAACATTGGCGGACATGCTTATGGCACAACTTACAGTGGGCCAATTGGTTCGGTCATTTCTCCGCAGTTTCTCGGTCTGGAAAAATACAAGCACCTCAGCTATGCATCTACGCTTTGCGGTGGATGTTCTTCTGTTTGCCCTGTAAAAATTGACATTCACGGCATGCTTTTGCTGAACCGGAAACAATCGGTTGAAGAGGGCATGACCGATGGCTGGGAAAAAGCAGGTTTTCAGGTTTGGAAGCGTGTAATGCTTAGCCGGCGAATGATGAATTTCGGCGGTTCAAGGCTGAAACAGCTGTTCCTCGACCTTCTTTTCAAAAATTCTTGGTCGAAACGAAGGATTGAACCAACTTTGGCCCGGAAATCATTCAACGAGCAGTGGAGTAAAGGCCGCCGTTCTTGATTTCAAAAATGGTCCCGTAGTAGAATGGATACTACGTGAGTCTCCGGAACTCAAGATACAGGTTCGATTCCTGTCGGGATCACAGAACAATAAATTAATCCCCTGTAAGTCGCTGATTTCCAGGGGATTTTTGTTAAACGGGCTTTGATAGGTAACATTCCAGGTAACATTTTTAACGCATTGATTTACTTGGAGATAGGTTTTGCCTATTTTTAAAGTGGGGTAAAATAGGGTCACAAGAAATTTTAGGAGAACGGGATGGTGATTGATATCCATTTGAATTTGCACTTCAGGCACCAGCGGTGCCGGATGTTAATAGACAAAGGAAAAGGAAGGACTAAAGCTCCAGAGGAGCGACATGTTATTTACTGCAAAAGCCAAACGAACATAGTGACTCGTCCTAAAAAAAGTTTACAGTTTAATTGATTAATCCTGACCTGAGTTTACAGTTGATTGATAGTCCTAATCCTGGTTTACAAAAGTAGGCTTCTGCCGATAATAATTCTTCCATAGCTTTTCTGGTTTTAGATCTGTTTTTGAATGATGAATTTTTGTGGGTGTTTGATTGCCAATGCTCATGTGCGGCCTTTCGCTGTTGTATAATTCTACGACCAATTTGAGCAGCTTCTTTGCCTCCTTTAGGGTCTTAACCTGATAATTATCAAGGTATTCCTGTTTTATGATTCCATTTAACCGTTCCGCTATTGCATTCTCCAAGGGATCGCCATTCTCGGTCATACTGATTTCAATTTGATTATCCTTGAGTAGCTTTACATAGTTACTGCTGCAATACTGAACTCCTCTGTCGCTGTGGTGGATCAGCTTGATTTCCTTGTTATTTCCCAGGCTTTTGATGGCCATTTTCAATGCTTCGATGCTTTCGAGTGCATCCATAGTATCTGCCACCTGGTAGCCAACAATTTTATGGGACCATGCATCGGTAATGAAACTGATGTACAAATGTTCGCCTGTATCAATTTTCCAATATGTAATGTCGCTCACCCAGAGCTGATTGGATCCTGTTGGAACTAGTTCCCGTATCAAGTTGGGATACCGCCGAAGCCAATGGTTTGAATTGGTGGTCTGGATTCGTCTTTTCCTTCTTTTCACCAGCAAATGATTGGCTGCCAGCAAGCTGAACAAAGCATCTCTACCCATTTTAATGCCGTGTTCTACCATATAAACCTGCATTATTTCATAGAGTTTGCGGGTGCCAATTCTGCGGTGGTTTTTCCGGATTTGATGCACTTGTTTGAGGACCAACTCCTGCTCAATTCCAATCGAAATTCCTTCCAAGTTGTTCTGATAATAAGCCTGACGAGTAATCCCAAACCACCCACATAACCTGGCAAGTGCTATGTGCCGAAAATTGCTTTTCATCCTCTCTATGGCTTGGTATTGAACTTTTTTCGAATTGGAATCTTGAATTCCTCTTCTGCAATATCAACCATGGTGGAAAAAGCAATCGCCTTCATCTCCGCATCTTTCAACTGTTTCTCAAGCTCTGAAATCCGCTTTTTCAACTGAAGAGTTTCGAAATCCTTATCCTCAGGAAATTCCGCTTCCCGCTTTTTTTGCTTTGCCATAACCGTAATAATTGGTTTTTCTAAAGTATGACTTCTCTGGCTTTTGGGTTTATAGCCAAGTTCACGCATCCACCGCAATAAAAACCCATGATCCGTCATTCCAGTATATTTTCTCCAAATTTCAGACTTACTACAATTGCTAGAAAGATAGTCTTCGATAATCGCCCGCCTTTCATTTTCTGTAAAATAACGGGCTGCTTTTTGATTGTTCGTTTTGTCCATTTATTAAAGGGTTTGTGTAAACCTATTTCAGGACAAGATATTCAATCCAATCTTTGATAATTTGGTTTTTGCTGGAAAGGTTTAATAAACCTATTTCAGGCTGCCTTCGCCAGCTGAAGCTCAATGCGGATTTTTACATGATTGCCAATCAGAATTCCACCATTTTCCAGCGGTGTATTCCAATTAATGCCAAAATCATTTCGGTTGATTTCTCCTGAGATGGAAAATCCCGCTTTTTCATTGCCCCATGGGTCTTTGCTGATGCCTGAAAATTCCATATCCAGGGTAATTTCCCTGCTAATCCCATGAATATTGATTTCTCCGGAAATTTTCTTTTTGCCATTGGCTTCCGTGTGAATGCTTTTCGAGAAAAAGCGGATTTCCGGGTATTGTCCCGCATCAAAAAAATCAATGCTCCGAAGGTGATCGTCGCGGTCCTTGTTTCCGGTGCTGATGCTGTCTACCATCACCGTAAGGTCAACAGATGGATTTTCGAAATCGTCATTTTTGGATTCGAAGGACCCATGGAATTCCGTAAAATATCCACTCACCCAGGAAATCATAAGGTGGCGAATCTGGAAATGGATTTCAGAATGGTTTCTGTCAAGAGCCCATTGGGTGCGGGTGAGAATTTCTTTCTCCATCTAATTTTTTGAATATGGGTTTAATGGTACTTGCAAGAGCAATAATTGAGATTGCTCCATTAGGCTTACTTCGGTAATCGGGCTGTCAGTGATTCCAATGGCATCCCGATCATGAAGAGTGCTGCCAAATAGATTGATTTTTCCTTTCAAGACAAATAGAAAATTTCCAATTCCATTTTTGGCTTCCGGGATGGATACATTTTTGTCAGCCTCAAAATTGCCCAGAGATAAGGTCGCATTTTGGTGTATCCAAATGGTTTCTTCACTTGGAACTGGTGAAATAATCACCCCAAATTGGTTTTTGTGCCTTTCCGGATTGATTTTCATCTGCGCGTAGCGGGGTGAAACATTTCTCTTATTGGGCACAATCCAAATCTGTAAAAACTTGACAAGGGAACTGCCGCTTTGGTTGTATTCGCTGTGGAAAATACCGGTTCCTGCACTCATGGCCTGAATTTCTCCCGAAGGAATAAGCCCATGGTTTCCCATGCTGTCGCGGTGCTCGAGACTTCCCTCCAGGGGTATGGAAATGATCTCCATGTTGTCGTGGGGATGGGTATTAAAACCTGCTCCAGGCGCTACAATGTCGTCGTTCAAAACCCGCAAAGCGCCAAAGCCCATTAATTGTGGGTTGAAAAAGGAGCCGAAACTGAAACTATGCCTGCTTTTCAGCCAGCCTAAATCCGAAAAACCCCTGTCTTCGGACCTAAAGATTTGGTGACTCATTTTCGTATTTGTTATCCTACAATCACTGCCATCCTTGAACAAGGATTCAGATTGCGCGCAATATTGGAAAGCGAGTTTTACTTTTGCCTAGTTTTTTTATACAATTGTTAAAAGGCCATGACAGATACGCTCCTTTTCTATTTTAAACTCGGCTGGGAGCACATCGTTTCTACAGACGCGCTTGACCACCAGCTTTTCCTTCTGGCTTTGGTTTTGCCCTGGTCTTTGTCGCAGTTCAAAAAAGTCCTGCTTTTGGTTACGGCTTTTACTTTGGGCCATTGCATGACACTTGCTTTAAGCAGCACCGGACAAGTTCGGGTTCCCCCTGAATTGGTTGAGTTCCTTATTCCATTGAGTATTTTTATCACTGCACTTTCTCAGTTTTTGTTTCGCCAGAATTCCCAATCCTTTCTCAGCTTGTTTTCAATGGCAGGTATTTTTGGTTTGGTGCATGGACTCGGTTTCGCCAATACATTGCGCATGATGTTGGGCAAAGAAGACTCTCTATTGTTCCCCTTGGTAGGTTTTAATTTGGGTGTTGAAGCAGGTCAGGTGTTGGTAGTTGCGCTGATTCTTGGTCTAAAATCTTTGTTGAATGCCTTTTTTCAGGAAGCGGAAATTTGGTTTAACCGGCTGATATTGTTTGCAGTTGGGGTAGGTAGCATTTGGCTGATGTGGCAACGAATTCCTTCAGGTCTTATTTTTTGAATTCGCTTCTGAGTACTTTTGGATATGGAAAACCCGCAGGACCGAATCGAATACCTTCGCGGCCTTTTGGCGGAAGACCCGAATGAGCCATTTCTCCATTATGCCATTTGTCTGGAAATTATGAAGAAAGACGGTGAAGCAGCCTTGCCATTATTTCGTGAAATGCTTATATCCTATCCGGCTTATCTGCCGGCGTATTTCCAGGCTGCCAGACTCATGGCAGAAAATAGTTTGACAAATGAAGCCGTCGAAGTCCTGGATCTCGGACTTCCGGTTGCCGAAAACCAGTCTGATTTTCATGCACTCTCTGAAATGAAGGGCCTGAAACAAGATATTCTGGCCGGAGAGTTTGATTAAAAGGGATATCCAATCCCCACATTCCAGATGGTCTGTCCTTTCACGCCAAATGGTTTTGAAAAGCTCAGATTGCGGAGCTGCCATTTGTCGTCGTTTTTTGAGAATGCCGGATTGTAGATTTTAGTCGCAGCATCTATCCGCACAATCAGAAAGGAAAAGTCGAAGCGAAGTCCGACTCCACCGCCAAAAGCGATATCCCGAAGAAAAAACGGGGTTATTTCTGCCCCGGGTCTTGCAGCATCATACTGGATATTCCACACATTTCCAGCATCTGCAAAAAGGGCTCCTTCGAGAAAACCCACAAGTTTTTGTCTCACTTCAATGCTGGATTCCAGAATAATTTCACCCGGTTGCTCGGTTCTCAAATTGTTGGGGTCTGAACCAGGCGGCGCATAAGATCCAGGTCCAAGCCTTCTGGGTAGCCAGGCCCGGATGCTGTTGCTTCCTCCTGCAAAAGCGTATTTTTCCCAAGGAAGCACACTGGATGGGCCGATTGGCACAGCAACTCCACCCGATAGGCGGAAAGCAACCATGGTGCCTTTGTTTACAGGTTTATATAATCGGAAATCGGCGGAAGTTTTTGCGTACCGGAAAGTTTTAAATTTCCCAATCTGCCCATCTTTATCCAGCAGGTTTTGCAAAATCTGGTAAAGCGCTTCACCACCATATTCAACATTTAACCGGAAGTAACGGGCATTTTTTTTCTGGTTTCCCTGGTTGTTGTTGTAGGTGTAAGAGGCGTTGAAATTGGTTACAACTGCTGTTCTAAAGGATTGAATCACACTTTGTCCAAGGCCGGAAAATTGAATAAGCTGGTCAAGATAATTGCGGTTTAGCAACTCGTCCGGGGTGATGTTTACTGTAACATCAATGGGTGAAATGCCAATTTGCTTGTTTGGCGAAAGTTGCATGGTGTAATTGAGTGCGCCTTTTACCAAATTTCGGGTGTATTCGGGGCGCTTCAAGGCTGTAAGACTGAAAATAAAGCGGGTCTTCGGGTTGAATTCGTAAATTCTTGGATTGAGCTTAAAGGGGAATAAAATCTTCGAAATCGTAAACGAGGAGCTGATGCTCAAATCCCTTGCCCTGAAAACTACCTCCTGCGGAAGAAAGGTTGACAACTGCCCTTCTTGAGAATATCGAAAGTTGGTTTCAAAAACCTCAAACCCCCCGAAAATATTACGGATTTTAAATCCAAGGTTGATGTATGGGCCCGGTGCACCCTGACTCATCAACATGCCAAGCTCTTCTGAACTCTGGTATTTGGGAAGTCGGTTGGCAACGACTTTCAGGTGCATTCGGGTGTCATGGGTGTCGAGCGACAAGTTCACAAACCGGAACATATCCATGGTGGACATCTGAGATTGAATGTTGGTGATTTTCGAATAATTGTAATACTGTTTAGGATGCAAAAGCATTTTGCTGTCGAGGATGCCTAGGCTGTATCGTTTTCGGCTTTCAAACTTGTAGCGGATGCCGTTGTAAGTGGTGTCGGTGTACACGCCGTAGGAAGAGTCCGACTCGTTGAGTTTGAAATCCACCTGCTCGATCACATATGGTTTATGCCGGCCATCTTCG
>CANETC010000078.1 GCA_947441055.1 Cytophagaceae bacterium
CCCAACCAATTCTGGTACGACAGTAATACAAGCCTAAAATGAAAATTATCAAAATCAGACAAAGCAATAATTGACGGGCATTTGCTGACCAGTTCTGAACGAAAATCCGAAAACAAAGCAAGGCTGCAAATCCAAGGGCTGCAGATTGAACAAGGGGACTGATAAAAAATCCGGATGCCCTCAATCCCCCATCTCGAATATAATTGAACCTTGCAGCTTCTACCGGATGGCGTTTGTCTACAAAATCATAAAACCACAATTGCCGTAAATCCCCTTGAAATTGAGAATCGAGCCAAAGCGAATAAAGCACTGACAAAAAGCAAAAGGCTAGAAGGATAAAGGCCGGAATCAAGACATTGAACTTTTCAAAAATCCCTGTTTTAAGCAGAATAAAGAGGGTAAACGGCAGCAAAAGATAAAGCCTGAAACCCTGAATAATCTGATCAGGAGGATTTGAATTGATCACTCCACATACAAATCCAATTAGACCGAGAATTAAAAACACCCAAAATTCAGACGGCATTTTTTTCTTTTCCCGGATGAAGTAAAAGCAAGAAAACAAAAAGATAAGTTCCTGCCAGCCCTTCATCGTCCAGCGTAACCAAATGGGCAAAAACTCATCTGAACAAACAGAAAACACATCGTAAAGAAGTATTTGGATGGTAATGACCGAAACAAAAAGGCCAGAGTTCCTTTTCCAAAGTGAAAAAAAGATCAGAGAAAGCAACAATATTTGAATTAAAACAACGCTCATAAGGGTTGAATCAACTTTTTTCGAAAGCCTTCAAGTTTAAACCAGAGAAAAGAAATGGCGACAGACAAAAGACCATAATTAGCCCTTATGATTGAATAAAATTCATTCAGTCCTTTGGGATCTCCGGAAACTCCACCCGCCTGGTGTCGGGCCAAAGGTTTTGAAACGGGGAGAAACTGAATCTTAGAATTTGTCCGATACAAGCGCTGATTCAGATCGAAATCAGCGAATATTTTAAGAGATGAATTATACCTGAAAGAGGATTCCCTTTTATAAAAAGTTCCCTGATGGGGCCAAAGATTCCGAAATTGGAGTAAAACAGAATTTTTGCCCTGGAACTGCAAACCATTATCCAGAAGAACTGAGCCTAAAAGCACATCTGCATCAGACCCACGCAATATTTCATTTGGGATCCAGAGTAATTCATCCCCATGATTTAAAAACAAAAGATATTTTCCTTCAGCCATTTCCCAGGCCTTGTTCATCGCATCGTAAATGCCCATGTCTGGCTCTGAAAGGAATTTCGTGTTTTCTGGCAATTGAGCAATCATTGAATTTAGAATTGGCTCATCGGAGTTTCCATCGACCAGCACAAATTCAACTTCTTCAGATAAGAATTGACTTATTCCAGAAATGGTCTTTAAAATTTCGGAACCTGGATTTCTGGTAACTGTTATTATGCTAAGAATTACCTTCTTCATCCTTTGAAAAAGACCCCGTCCATCTGCAACAACTGACCTGTTTTGGGATCAGAGAAACCAGGAAGAAGCGTAAATAAAGAAAAACCTAGTTCCTTCAGCCGAGCCATTATCTCTTCAAATAAAAGGCCGCCTTCGTACAAGGGAACCAGTGAAAGTTCCATTTGAAGAACCACTACCTGATTGAGAATTCCGGCACTGCCATTCAAGGCTTGCATCTCAAAACCCTGTACATCAATCTTTAGAAAAATCTTATCCTCTGGCTGAATAAGGCCATCTGACAGATATGAATCGAGGCGCCTAAGTTCTGCTTTTACCTGGCTGATTTCTGCAGAATCCGGAGCAGCTTGGCGATGTCTTTCCAGCATCGGTAACACAGAACTGCTTTCCAGATTACCTGCAACATGAACATCAACAAACCCATTGAAATCGCCTATTGCAACCGGCAGGGCCTTCCAATTGGAGAAACGGGCCGCTTTGCGAGCAAGTTCTTTATATGGCTTTGGCACTGGCTCAAAACTCAAAATTCTGCCTTTGTATCCGCTGGAAATCAATTTGAGGGATGTCTGCCCGGCATTGGCCCCGACATCAAGAAATAAATTCACCTGAAATCTATCCATTAGCCGCTTAAGCATGATTGCCGGATTTGTTGCCACATCATCCTGAATCAAACGAACACCAAAAAAAACAGCCAACTTGTTAAAATTCCGAAGGAAAAAATCTATCATATTCTGAACCTTTAACTCACCTCTTTATCACCTTTCTCAATTCTTCCAGTAAACCTGCTTTCCAATACGCAAAGGTGTAAAGAATTACCCCTGAAAAAGCAAAAATGCATGCCTGAATGAATGAAAAACTTCCAGCCGCCTTCCAGAAAAAGAACCACATCAGAATAAATCCAAAATGGGCAAACACCATCCAATGAAAACCCTTTGGAAAAATGAGCGGGAAAGGAATTCGTTGTCGATAGAAAAAATCCACAATCAGCGGAATGCTGCAAAGAATCAGGCCAGCTGACCAGGAAGCAACAACACCGAGTTGAAATCCAAGGATACCGGAGAGATAACAGAAAGCTGGAACCAATATAGCCAAGGCCAAATGGTGAATCAAAACTGGCTTGAGCTTGCCGAAACCAATATTGGCGAAATAAACAGGGACTGAAATTGTGTTGATTATCCAGCCAGGAATCAAAATAAGTGCGACCTGTAGAAACTGTTTATTAACAGAATCAAGCCAGATTACCGAAAATAAAGGAAGCGCGGCTGCAAGAGTGGCCAAAAAAAAGTTTGAAATACTAAAAATGAGGTGGTGGGATTTTAGGAACAAGGCCAACCTGTTTTCCTGGTCTTCCTCCTTTTCCATGCTTGCAAAAACCGGAATCAAATTTTGATTGACTGCCACTAAAATTCCCCTCACCTGAAGAATGAGTTTACTGGCCAATTCATAAATACCTGCAAGTGGAAGACCGCCAAAACGGACAATCAACATGCGCAAAAGCGGATCGTTAAACAAACTGCTTATGGAAATCACCTGAAAAGTGCCGTTGTATGCAAAAGTTTGTTTGAAGAGCGCCTTATTCCAGTAAATTGGAATGAGGTAAATTTTTGCTTTCAGATTGACCCTAACAAAATTCCAGGCAAGTAAATAAACCAGGAAATTTGAAATCAGATTTGCATAGAACAGGCCTTTTAGCTCAAAATTAGGAACGAGCAAGCCTGCTAATAACAAGTTCATTAAAGATGCTCCTGCGAGGAGGTAATTTTTGAGGTAGGCCCGTTGGAATCCTTCGAGCGCTGATAGAAAAACCCCGCCTAATATATTGGTTAAAAAAACCAGGCTTGCCAAGGGAAGAAGCATTTCAAACTCAATGGCCTCTTTGGTTCCCAATTTCAGAAACCGGAGAAAATCGGATCCACCCAAAATCAGAAGGCAAACCAGAAAGGAGAAAAAAATCAACAGTGAAGTGAATATTGTTCCAATTAAAGAAACAACCTTTTGTGGCTGATTTTCAGTAGAAAAAATTGAAACATAACGGACCAGACTTCCAGAAAATCCGGCATTAAAAATCCCCAACGTACTTGTTATGGAAAGAATAACAGAATACAATCCAATCCTTTGCATTCCGAGAATGTGAATCAGAAATTTGTATAAAAGAAACATACAGATGCCCGAGAAAAGGACCTGGATAAAGGCCGAGAGCATATTTCTTTTCATCGTAATTGCCAAGAGAACTCCATTTAGTTTGATTGTCCGTTAACAATCCTGATTTTTCGGTTGCAGGTCTGCAGCAATTTTTTGAATTCGAACAAGGGTATTAAGGCTGAAGATTCTTAGATCAGAAAATTACATAAAATCCTAAATGCTATAAACTTATAGCTATTATAGGTTTATAGAAAATACTTGCAATAATACCCCTTGACGCCGGATATTTCGAAAAAATGGATGAATTCCGATTTCGAAACTACTTTTAACCTTCAAAAATGAAAATCGGCATCTTAGGCACACGAGGCATTCCCAACCGTTATGGCGGATTTGAACAGTTTGCAGAAATTGTAAGTCAGGCCTGGCTGGCGGAAGGCCACGATGTGTATGTGTATTGCGGGCATCGCCATGAGTTTCAGGGAACTGAGTTTAATGGCGTTCACAGAATTGTGATTAATGACCCAGAACATTGGATGGGAACAGCCGGACAATTTTTTTATGACCTCGGTTGCATCCTTGATGCAAGGAGCCGGAATTTTGATGTACTCCTTCAGCTTGGATACACAAGCAGTTCGGTTTGGGCGCCCCTTTTGCCCAAAAAATCCCTGATTGTAACCAATATGGATGGCTTGGAATGGAAAAGGTCGAAATACAGTCCGGCTGTGCAGAAATTTTTGAGCTGGGCCGAAGGCAGAGCGGTCTGGTCTTCCGATGTGCTCGTATCAGACTCTCCCGGCATCAGAAATTATCTACTTGAGAAATATAAAAAGGACAGCGTTTTCATTGCCTACGGAGCCGATATCCCCGAACAAGTCAAGCCAGAAACCATCCTTAATCAATTTGGAATTCAGCCATTTGGCTATAATCTGCTGATTGCCCGGTTTGAACCGGAAAACAACCTGGAAATGGTTCTGGAAGGCATTGAAAAAGCCAATTACCCAAGGCCAACCATTGTGGTTGGAAATGCTTCCAATGGCTTTGGACAATACCTGAAAAAGCGATTCAATCACCCATCCATCCAATTTCCGGGAGCCATTTACAACAAGGAATGCATCGATTGCCTGCGCAGCTACGCCGGATTTTACTACCACGGGCATTCGGTGGGCGGCACCAATCCTTCTTTGCTAGAAGCCATGGCCACCGGTGCACTGATTTCTGCACATGAAAATCAATTTAACAGAGCCGCACTTTCAGAACTCGCGCTGTATTTTTCATCGGCTGATGAGGTTGCAAGCCAGCAAACAAGTAAAATCCCTTTCGACAGAGAGGAACTTGCCAGAAAATTGAAGGACAGAATCGTGTCTGAATTCAGTTGGGAAAAAATTAGCCAGGAATATCTCCACTGCTTTTCAGAAGGAAAAAAAGCCGCTCGCTAAATCGGAGCAGAATTACAGATTGCGGCTTGAACGAAAGACCGAATTTTGCGATTTCCAGAAAACCTGGATTTCCTTATTCGGAGAAAACCGAACTCCCAGGTCATAACAATAGCGGATAATTCCACCTGCTGGATCTGGCTGAATCTGGGTTACATACTCGGGCCGGAAACCGGAATCCAGCAAATCTTTTCTGCTTACCGAAGTACCATCCGGAAGTCCGACAAAAGTTTGGAGGATGCTTCGATTTCGCTTCAGGATTGCATTTATCTGGCGGAAATCTGCGGAAGTGTCTTGATTTTTTCGGTTGTTGAAATTCGTGCGACAGGCATCATCACAAAACTTTTTGTCTTTCCTGCCAGAGAAACTCCTGCCACATTCATTGCAGGTTTTGTTCATAAATTCTTTCATAATTCATTCAATAGTTTGTTAGTACAGCAAACTTAAGAGAAAGAATATTTCAGTCAAGTCCCTACGGATTTTTTTTTTCTGAAACTTTAGATCGAAAGCCCATTTCAGGGGATGAGCATCATTTCAAAGAGAGAATCCACTGAACCATCTGGTCCAGATTCTGCTGCTTAATCTGCCTTTGAGGCGGCATCCGATTGAAACCCCAGAAACCAGAACTGCCATTCACAATTTTGGAAATTAACACAGCAGTCGCATTCTTTTTATGCCGATACCGCTGGGAAACTGCCAGAAATGATGGACCGGTTAAAGCCTCCCGCTCACGGTGGCAAGCCAAACAACCCGATTTGGCAATCAGCGATTTCCCTTTTGAAAAAGCACTTGAAGATTTTACAGGCAAAGGCGATGTTTTTGAGGCACTGATTTTAGATTTTTCCACCCGGAAAATTCCCGAAGGAATCGCATAAAAATCTGGCTCATCAAATCGTTTCCAATTCAATTCCACGGCATTATGCAAAACTGGATTGCTGCTGAAATACCAAATCCGAATGGCATGTGCGCCTTCATTGAGCGGAAGTTCTGCTTCAGTTTCTGTGAGTCCGTGGCAACCGTCATTCAATAAAACCTTCTTGCCATCAATCCATACAATCGCCCCATCGCTGCTTCTGAGTCTGAAAGAATATAAACTGCTGTCGAGCAACAAAACCTGCCCCTGCAATTCCATCAAAAAAGGTCCTTTCAATGGCGCTTTCACTTTGCCTGAAAAAGGATTTTTCAAAACCAAAGAAACCGAATAGGCTGGTTCTGAATGAATTTCTGAGAGTCGTGTAAAATCCTTCCCAATGGATGAATAACGAGCAAACAATCCCGGAACAAATCCTGTATCAGGAAAAACCAGATTGGGAATCTGCGCTGAAAGCAATTCGGAAAGAAAAAGGAATATGCCGGAAAAGAGAACCTTCTTCATGCCGGTAAACTCAAATTCAGGAGCGCATTTTTTGCCTCAATGCATCGGCTGTGTGACCAGTTCCGGAAGTAATCATTTCCTCTGGCGTTCCTTCAAAAACAAGATGCCCTCCTTTATGGCCACCTTCAGGACCCAGGTCAATTACCCAGTCGGCTGACTTTACAATCTCCAGGTTGTGCTCAATTATGACCACCGAATTGCCTCTTTCAACCAATCGATTGATGGCAGAAAGCAGCTGACCGATGTCGTGGAAATGAAGACCGGTGGTTGGCTCATCAAAAATAAAAAACATAGACTGGGTTTCATTTTTTCCCAGGCTGAGGTAATAAGCGAGTTTCACCCTTTGGGCCTCGCCGCCGGAAAGCGTATTGGAACTTTGGCCGAGCTGCACATAGCCAAGGCCCACTTCCTTTAAAACCCGGATTTTGTCCGCAATTCGAGGCTTGTCGGCAAAGAAGTCCACCGCCTCGTTTACAGTCATCGACAAAATATCAGAAACATTCCGCCCATTGTATTCCACTTCCAGCACCTCCTGCATAAATCTTTTACCGCCGCAGGATTCACATACCAGGAGAATATCGGCCATAAACTGCATTTCAATGCGGTTTACACCTTCTCCCTGGCACAATTCGCAGCGACCACCTTCCACATTAAAGGAAAAATGGCTGGGTTTATATCCACGCTGAACTGCGAGTCCTTGTTCCGACAAAAGTGTACGAATCAAATCGTATGCCTTGATGTAGGAAACCGGATTTGAGCGGGAACTTTTCCCGATTGGATTCTGGTCCACATACTCCACCTGCCGGATTTTTTGGTAAGACCCTTCCAGGCGCAAAAATTTTCCACTCTCGCCTGTACTTGTGCCCAGCATTTTGCTTAGGGCCGGATACAATACCTTGTTTATGAGCGTCGATTTTCCTGAACCACTCACACCGGTCACAACCGTGAGAACATGCATTGGAATTTTTACATCCAGATTGGCAAGGTTGTTCTCTGTGGCCCCAAGTACGCGGACAAAATCGCGCCAGCCCCGCCTTTGGACAGGCGTTGCAATTTCCTCAAGACCATTTAAGTAGCGAAATGTATGGGAACGACCAGAATAGGGATCTTCATTCAAGCCAATTTTGTCGGGCTGTTCTAAAACCCGGCCCTGAAATACCAGTTCTCCGCCGTGGCTTCCAGCACCTGGCCCAATGTCAACCAATTGATCGGCTGCCAGCATCACTTCTTCTTCATGCTCCACCACAATAACGGTGTTGCCAAGATCGCGCAATGTTCTGAGCACCGAAATCATGCGTTTGGTATCGCGGGGATGAAGACCAATGCTTGGCTCATCCAGAATATACATCGACCCAACCAAAGCAGAACCTAGGGAAGTAGCCAGTTTAATGCGTTGAAACTCTCCGCCAGAAAGACTGGAAGAAAGTCGGTTCAGTGTAAGATAACCAAGCCCAACTTCCTGAAGGTATAAAAGCCTGTTTCGAATTTCACGGTAAATGTGTTTGGTAACACCCTTGTCGTAATCATTCAATTCCAAGGCATCAAACCAGCGCAGCAAATCTTCCACAGGCATCAATACCAGATTGATGATGGATTTTTCTCCAATTTTTACATACCCGGCATCCTTGCGAAGGCGACTGCCCAAACAATCCGGACATGTGGTTTTTCCACGATAGCGGCTGAGTTGTACCCGGTATTGAATTTTATAGGAATTCGATTCAAGATAGCGGAAATAAGTATCCAATCCCTGAAACTGGTCGTTGCCCGTCCAGAGCAACTTCCTGTCGTCTTCACTTAGTTGAAAATACGGTCTGTGAATGGGAAAATCGAAAAGAATTCCATTTCTCAACAGCGGCTGAAGCCATTCTTTCCGCAGGTTTTCAGAATTCCAGGGTGAGATTGCGCCTTCAAAAACAGACAGATTATGGTCTGGAAAAACCAGATTGGGATCCAAACCAAGCACTGTTCCAAAACCATCGCAGGTTTTACAGGCGCCATAAGAATTATTAAAACTGAACAGATTCACAGAAGGCTCCTCAAAAGTGATTCCATCGGCTTCAAAGCGATCAGAAAAACTACGGTTAATCCCATCGTGACGGATTTCCAAAAAACCTTCTCCTTCAAAAAAAGCAGTCTGCAAGGAGTCTGCAAGGCGAAAAGATTCCTCCTCCGTGTGGTTAATTACAGCCCTATCGATGAGGATGTAAATGCCCTCGGCAGATTCCACCTTTTTCTTTTTGGCCTTTCCATCTTCCGGAAGACTTGCAAGGAATTCTTCTGTAAAAATGGTTTCGCCATTTACCACCAGCCTTGGGTAACCTTTCGACAGAAGTATCTGGATTTCAGTCCGCAAAGTGCGATCCTGACGAATGCGCAAAGGGCAAACAATCAGTGCCTTACTGCCCTTCTCAAGGGCGTTTAGATAATTGACAGCATCACTTACCGTTTCCCGTTTTACCTCAGCACCCGAAACCGGGGAATATGTTCGGCCAATTCGGGCAAAGAACAATTTCAGGTAATCGTAAATTTCTGTGCTTGTGCCCACCGTGGAGCGTGGATTGCGTGTACTTACACGCTGCTCGATGGCAATGGCCGGGGAAACGCCACGGATGTAATCCACATCCGGCTTTTCCATTCGACCCACAAACTGCCGGGCATAACTGCTGAGTGTTTCCACATACATGCGCTGCCCTTCTGCAAAAAGCGTGTCGAAAGCCAGCGAAGACTTGCCTGAGCCGGAAAGTCCGGTAATGACAATGAGTTTATTTCGGGGCAAAGCCACCGACAGGCCCTTCAAATTGTGGGCCCGGGCTCCTTTGATGATGATGAAGTCTTTGGGACTTAAATCATCAATCGGGGCCGGATTATTTATTTCCTCGATGCGGCGTGCCATTACTTTGTTTTAAACGGAAAAAGCCTGTACTGCCAAAAAGCAGCCAGGCCAAAAACAGGTTTTTAATTAGGACTAAATGCGTTCCAATTCTGAAAAGAAGAAGGAGCCTTCGATGGCAGCATTCTCATCAGAATCGGAACCGTGAACCGCATTGGCTTCAATGCTGCGGGCAAAAATCTTACGGATTGTTCCCTCTTCAGCATTTGCAGGATTGGTAGCACCAATCAAGGTACGGAAATCAGCCACTGCATTTTCTTTTTGTAGGATTACAGCGACAATCGGACCTGAGCTCATGTATTTGCACAAATCATTGTAGAAAGGACGCTCGCTGTGAACCGCATAAAACTTACCCGCTGTTTCAGCAGTAAGATGAGTAAGCTTTGCAGCAATAAGTTTAAAGCCCGCCTTTTCAATCATGGAAAGGATAGCGCCAGTGTTGCCATCAGCAAAAGCATCTGGCTTGATCATCGTAAAAGTTCTGTTGGTTGCCATTTCTCTGTTTGTCAGTTTATTGATTCGTATAATGCCCAAATGGGGCCGCAAAAATCGGGATAATTCGCCGCAAGGACAAGCGGAGCGAAAAAGAACTTTCTATTAATTGGCTAATTCTTGAAATTATTTTTTTCAGAATGCCTGATTCAACATTTTGAGAACTTGTTTTCTGAATTTCAAAAAGAGCAAACAGCTCCTCTTGGTTTGTTTGGCAATACGCTGGCTTTTGTGAAATTTCATTGAAAGAAACTCCAGAACTGCGGATTTCTATATTGATTTTTAGGCTAATAAACCCGCACCTTCACATATTGAAATGGCGTATACCGTGCCATCTGTTTCTTGTAATCCGGTGTAAATTCCGGACCTTGAACTTTACTGATGTCCGGCTGAAAAATTACCCTCTCTGGTTTGGCACCACCAGCATTCAGAATTTCCAGGATTTCTGCCCGGGCTTCAGCCGCCCTTGCGATGGTCAATTCTTCATTGCTGGAATAGGATTTTGTAGGCACATTCGAAGCGGAAGATTCAATCTGAATCTTCACATCCCCATGCCTTTCGAGCAATGGCAACATTTTCTCTACAAATTGCCTGAATTCTTTTTCTCCGCTGTCAATCAGCTTTTCGTTGAAATCGAATTTTCGGGTGTACTCGGCTGGCGAAAAACGAGCCGTTTTACGACCTACAGTAACCAAACCAGAGAGCTTTATCTTGTTGGTTTCTGCCTTGCCCCGAAGTTTTAAGTCAACCTCCGCATCGATGGGCCAGGGCCTTCCCTTTGGGTCGTACTGCACCCGGATTTTGCCCGATCCTTTTGGAGGAATGGCCTCCAGAGGAAATTCACCTTTGGTACAATGACATTTGGCTTTGGCCGACTCTATCAAAACCGTGTCGCTTCCTGTATTGACAAACGAAAAAACATGGTAAACAATTCCGCTTTCTTCCCCGATTTCCCCGATGTCGAAACTCTTTTCCTGAAACTGAAGAGGAAAATTGGTTTGCTGAGCCGCAGCGTTGAAAACTGCAGTCAGCAGAAAAATAAGTGTAAAAAGCGCTTGCTTCATTAGTTGCGGTAAAGGACCGCCCGGGCAGCCTTTACCAAACGCTCCACACTTGGCAGAATCGCCTCAATGAGGGTTGGTGCGTAAGGCAAGGGTACATCGAGACTCGTTACCCGATTAACCGGCGCGTCCAGGTAGTCGAATGCATAACGCTGCACATGGTAAGAAATTTCCGAGGAAATAGAAGCCAATGGCCAGGCTTCTTCCAATACCACAAGTCGGTTCGTCTTTTTTACAGATTCAATAACAGTGGCATAGTCAATTGGGCGAACACTGCGAAGGTCAATCAATTCAGCCTCAATGCCTTCTTTCGACAATTCTTCGGCTGCAGCAAAAGCCACTTTCATCATTTTGCCGAAGCTCACGATGGTAATGTCTTTTCCAGTCCGCTTTACATCCGCTTTTCCAATGGGAATCAAATATTCCTCAGATGGAACAAGACCTTTGTCGCCGTACATCAATTCCGATTCCATGAAAATAACAGGGTCATTGTCGCGGATGGCAGTTTTCATAAGGCCTTTTGCATCCGCAGGATTTGAAGGTACCACAACCTTTAAACCAGGCGTATTGGCGTACCAGTTTTCGAAATTCTGAGAATGTTGTGAACTAAGCATTCCGGCATTTCCAGTTGGACCACGGAAAACAATCGGACAACCGTATTGTCCACCCGACATACTCATCACTTTGGCAGCAGAGTTTATCACCTGGTCGATGGCCACCAAACTGAAATTGAAAGTCATGAATTCCACAATCGGCCTCAGTCCATTCATCGCAGAGCCAACCCCAATCCCTGCAAAGCCAAGCTCTGCTATGGGTGTATCGATTACACGATCGGGTCCAAACTCATCGAGCATGCCCTGACTTACTTTATATGCACCATTGTATTGTGCAACTTCTTCGCCCATGAGGTACACGCTGGAATCGCGGCGCATTTCCTCACTCATTGCCTCCCTCAGGGCCTCCCTGAACTGAATTTCACGCATTTTATCTTGTTTTTACTGCTCGCAGGAACTTGGTCTTTCTTGTCATCGCCAGTAATTTTGGCGTAACTTCGCATCCGTTTCCTTCAATACAGGGCCGCAAATATAGCAAACGATTTTCTCTGACAGGTCGTGAGGACATTTCTTCCCATAAAATCACTGCAAATCCTTTCAGGATTTTTCATTTCGGCCCTGAGCCTTGTGGTTTCGCTTGCGTATTCTCAGGATTTGCCGCCCTTAATTTTAAAGCATCAAAATTTTATCGTTCAAGAAAAATCCTCAGGAAATCATCAGGAAATCCCTGGTTTTCAATTACCTAAAAACCTGAGCACCAAGGAAATTCGGAATTCAGGGAATGTTTTTCGGGTGTTCCAGCTGCAAGCCAATGACTTCCCAATGCACAATGCGTTTTTGCTCAGCCGGAGGAGTTCAAAGGGAAATAGGATTGAAACTATTTTTCCAGAAACCATTTTTGAAAAAATAGCACCTGCGGATTTTAAGTCGGAAAAAACTTCGGACCTCCGCTATATTTTCAATGGGGAGTTTTGGGAATTGATGGAATTAAAAGCAGCAACCACCCCCGCCCCTCCTTCTGCGGCATTGATTTTTTCAGATGCGTCTGGACAAGAAAGGTTCCGGGAAGACTGGTTACTCCGGTTTTCTGATTCATCCGTGCGGGCCAGAGTTTTTAAACCCGATCCAGTAAGCAGACTACGAATTCCTTACGGCGGGCAATTGCGCGACCGGGGAGATTCTGCTTACGCTTTGCTTCGGCAGGCAATGGATACCGTTCAGATTCGCCTTCGTTTTTCAGCTGATTCTTTTTTTCTGGAAAATTCGAAGTTCAGATTCGGAGAATTTTCACCTCCGCAAAAACCACTTGCCAGAAGCAGTTCGCCCGATTCCTTCCTTTTTGACAGAAATCAGTCGGGTTTTGAGGAAGTGAATGCGTTTTATCACCTGAACAGATTTCGGCAATTTATTGACAGTTTAGGTTTTACTTCTCTGGCCAATTACCCGCTGAAGGTGGATGCCCATGGAATGGATGGAGCAGACCAGTCGGCTTATTCGCCTTTGCAGGATATTCTGGCTTATGGCGATGGCAATGTAGATGATGCAGAAGATGCCGCGGTTATTGTGCATGAATATGGCCATGTGCTTTGCCAATCGGCCATTCCATTTGGC
>CANETC010000079.1 GCA_947441055.1 Cytophagaceae bacterium
GGAGAAGGGCTATTTTCTGTTGCAAGAAAATATGGAACAGACCTTACGCGGATAAAAGAGATGAATCCTGGATTGGGTAATTCCCTGACTCAGGGACAAAAAGTAAGAGTCCGCTCAGGAAATCCTGAAAAAGCAATTACGACGAACAAAGATTCTAATTTGGTTGCCTCAAATCCTGTTTTTGCAGAATTGAAGTGCCCGGATGAACCGAAAACTGAGGTTTCTGATTTACATTCCATTGACAAAAGAGGTGCGAAATTTTATGAAGTTCAGAAAGGCGATACCCTTTATTCCATTACGAGGAAGTTGGGTCGACTTACAGTGAAAGACCTTATTCGACTAAATAAGCTGAAAAACAAACAGATAAAGCCCGGTCAACAATTAATTGTCGGATAATTATTTTTTCTAAATTTTCTTGGGAATGAAAACCAATACAATCCTCATCGGCTCTGATCATGCTGGTTTCTTACAGAAGGAATTTCTGAAAAGCAAGTTGGTGGAAGCTGGCTATGCCCCAATTGATGTTGGGTGTTTTAGCTTGGAATCGGTTAATTATCCAGATCAGGCAGCAGAAGTTTCAAAAGGAATTCTGGATGGAAAAGCCGAAAATGGAATTTTGATTTGTGGCAGTGGGGAAGGAATGGTAATGGCAGCAAATCGGTTCCACGGAATTCGCGCTGGACTTGCCTGGAATACCGAAGTCGCAAGCCTATTAAAGCTTCACAACGATGCCCAGATTATTTGTTTGGGTGCCCGTTTTACGGCTAATGAGTATGCCTTGCAAATGGTTCAGGTTTTCCTTTCAGCTTCTTTTGAAGGTGGGAAACATGCCAATCGAATTGCCCTGATTGACAAATTAGGCTAGTTTAGGCCTTACTTTTTAGCTCTACAATTTTTTCGGCTGCCTCACGGCCACTTCGCATTGCACCATTTATGGATGGGTAACTTACAATGTCCCCAATAAAGAAGGTATTTCCCTCTTGACGGTAATGTGTTCGCGGGCCACTTTGATGTTCAGGAATGGCTTTTGGGATGAAAAAATGATGTAGATAAGTCCATTGTTTCCAATCAATATCGGGGAGTAGTTGATGCAGTTCTTTTAAAATGCTTGGAATATCTGGATCGGCACTTGCTGTGCGCATGGTAACTGAGCACAATGCAATGTCAGTAGGCGCATAACGAGGCTGAACCGCGGAAGGAAAACAGAAATGCAGGATGTTGCCATCTTGGTTACCGTTCAGTACAAGTGAAGAAGAAATCTCCTTGTTGACTGGGCCTTTTAAATAAACCGTGGTTGTAGACCTAAACTTGTTGTTCAACTTTGAGCTTTGTCCGGTTGAATCAATGATGAAGGAAGACTGGAAAATTTTTCCATTCCTGCAGTATACCTGAGAATCAGAGATGTTGATTACCTCATAATTCAGCCGAATTGAATCCTGATTTTTCAGTTTAGATGCCAGTCCAAATGGCAAAGTTTGCATTCCACCAAGAGGAAGTCCTGCACGGCCAGTCATAAAATTTCGGAACAACCAGAGGAAATATTGATTTCCTGCTTCTAAGCGTGTATCCAACAGAACGCCTCCAAAAAATGGAACAAAAAATTCATCTATCGTTTTTTGTGAAATCCCCTTCGCTCGGAGATAATCCATTGTAGAAAATGCGGATTTCAACTCCTGAAAATCATCATTTGTGCGCAGTGCATCCATGTAAAGCCCCAGAACCGCAGAGGTTTCCTTCAGCGGGAAAGGAAAATTTAATCCGCTTTTGATGAATCCTGTAGGATCCAGAATAGGATTGCTATACCAATCTAAATTTCCTTCTCGGCTGACAATCGCCCCGGAGCGAAATTTTCGAAAATTGAGACTATCCCAAATTCCAAATCGTTTAAGCTCTGAATAATTTTCAAGAAGTACCTGAAAACCAACATCAAGCGTGAAGCCATCCTTGATTATGGTTTTAATGCGACCTCCTACGGAATTTGATGCTTCAAGCAAAATACAGGAAATTCCGGCATTCTGTAGTGTCAAGGCTGCTGCAAGTCCGGAAACCCCCACTCCAATTATGATTACATCAGCCCTTTCCATTCTGCATAAATAGAGTTTAGCCGTTTTTTGTTTTAATAAACTGATTTTTACAAAGTCATTATCCTTTGTTGATGCTGTACTTTCTTATTTTTGCACTTCAGTCCCAATATTTTTTAAGCCAAGTTAAATCGCATTTCCCCATGATATCTCCTCCCAAACCAAATCTGTGTAGATATTTAGCATCCGTATTTCTATTTTTGATACTGCCATTTGCGGCCTTTTGTCAAGCTCAGGTTCCGCTTGTTGTGGCGTATGCTGGGGGAAATGGTGTTGAGAAATTTCATGCAATTCTGTCACTTTCTGATGGGAGTTTTTTGGTTGGTGGACAGGCAGAAGAATTTTCTTGGGTTCCGAATGGAGTTCCCATCAATGTCATAGATTTTCAAGGAGATTTTGCATCATCCTCAAGCCTCGGAAAAGGTTTTGTGATGCATCTTTCAGAGGATTTACAAACCATCAACAGCATACTTCGATTTCCCGATAATTCTGTTCGGGATGTTTTTAAAATTAAAACGAATTCATTTCCTGGGAATCCAACTGGGGATATTTTTATTTCTGGGAGCAGGGATAATCAAACTGGTGTGGATGGTTATTACATCGCCAGACTGAATGGAAATTTCCTAAATGGAATTCCAAGTGGATTGGCTTACTACAAAGTAATCAATGCAAAAGCCCGAAGTGGTGGAGCTCCGATTATTCAGTTTCCTTCAGGTCTAGAGTCTTCTCATAAGCAGACCCAACCCTGGGACGTGAATTCCAAAGGACAGGTGCTTTACGCAATGGGAAGTGATTTTAGTATCGATACAGCTGCTGTTTTTTTTATGAATAGGAACGGTGTGGATACACTAATGCCTTTTTTCGGAAACCACACGCCCAACTTTTCAGCCATTCCATTATCATCCAATCAAAGCGGCTTAAAAAGTAGTTTTCTGTTTTTCCGATATAATGGGACGACCAGCCCGGGTGCCTGGAGGTCGTTTTCAAAAGGACTTTTTGACCAAAATTGGGAAGATGAAAACGGGAATTCGGGTAGAAAGGGTGCATACCCATTCGATGCGTTTTTCAATGGTCCTCAGGTGCTTGGAGGCGCTTCAATCGACAACAGTGGATCTGGTTATACGGGTTATTCGCCCAATGTGGCTGGAGGTCGCTGGTCTGGAAAAATTGGAGGAATTTGTTTTGATAAACGCAGTGGCGATTTTTTTATCGGAGCATCAATTTCTGTTTCTGGGCGAAATTCAATTACCAATGTTGACGACACGGAACCTGCTATTGCGGCTTTCAGTTCCAAAGGAGAGCAAAAATGGTGGGCCAGATTGCATAAAGAAGATGCAAATGGAAGTTCGGCACAACAGCAGGTGGAAGGTCTTGAGTTTGACTATGCCGGAAACCAGCTAGTGGTTTTAGGTAGGAGCAGGAGCGATGCAGCCAACAATTTTTGGAAAGGCAATGAACTAAAATTGAAACCAGGAGGAAATGGGTTCCAAAACCGAATTACAGGTCCAATCAGCAATTCCGATATTCCTGATTTTTTCTGGCTCGGAAAATATGATGCGGTAAGCGGCAGAATTTTGCACAGCACCTACATTGCAGAACCGGATTCAATTGAAAAGATGGCCGTTGTTTCTGGAGGAATTTCTGGAACTGAATTTCCAGACATCAACAAAGGGAACTTCAAACTTGGAAGCACTACGGTAAATCATTTTTCGGTCAATCCCCTAAACGGAGATGTTCTGATTTCTGGCTCTGGTCTTCGCACCCTTACAACTTCAAATGCCTATCAAAAAATGTTGTTGCCTGGAATTTGGCAGGAAGGGAAGGGTATTGCGCCTAGGAATTCATTTGCGCGAGTTTATACTGGCAGCCTTGATTCATTGCGCTATTCCAGTTTGATAAGCGGATTATGGAATCCGGCGGAAGGAAAATCAGACAATACAATTATTAGGTCTTTGCTTCCAATTTCAGGCGGGATTCTTTTTGCCGGCTACCATTCAGGTACTGGTTCCGATGTCCATGTCATGAGTCCCCCGACTTGGGCCAATTCAACTGCGAATGGGGTTTCGGCTTTGTTCGGGAAACTGCCAGTCAAAAGCGCAGAAGGTCCTTCTCAGCCAGATTCGATTGTCAGGCCAACTAACTTTTGCAGCGGTACTCAATTCACCTTTTCAATTCCGGCCGTTTCTGGAGCAATTTCATACAAATGGGTTGTGGAGGGAAATGGCTGGTCCGGGACTTCCTCTGGCAATAGTATTACACTTACAAGGGAATCTTTGAGTGATGCCGGATTTTTGACCGTTTATGCGATGAATCAAAATGGAATCAGCAGGCCAAGAATGACGACGCTTCCCGGAAGCGGACAATCTCTTTCATCTCCATTGAATCCAAAATTTCCGTCCACACATTGTGTGGGCCAAACCAAGTTTTATGGTGTGGATAAAGTTGCATCTGCGACTTCCTATTCATGGACAATATTAGGAAGTGGCTGTAATGTGGCCTGGAACACTTCTTCAAATTCAACTTACCTTCCAGCCATTCAAATCAGGTCTAATTCAAGTATTTCAACTCCTTGCTCTTTACAGGTAGTGGCAAATGGATGTGGAGCTTCATCTCAAGCGGCAACATTTCAAATTCTGCCATCCGCAAGCTTGCCTTCTGCGCCGGCATTTATAGGTTCTGACAATAGTATTTGTGCAGGTATTCCCAAGAGTTTTTCGGTTTTGGATGATTCATCAGGTTCTGCCTATCAGTGGGAAATCAGTGGAAATGGTTTTTCTATTTCTGAGGGCTTTCAGGCAAGCACAGAAGTTACTTCCATTTTGGGCTCTGGTGTCGGAACTCTTTCTGTTTCAAAGTTAAATGCCTGCGGAGCAGGTCCAAAAACAATCCTATCGATTTCAGCCCCCCTCAACCAAACAATTCCTTCCATATCTGGTGGAATTAATGGACCAAATTATGGCTTCTGTTTCAACAATACCATTCAGTATTCGGTTGCTGCTCAGGCAAATACCAGCTATGATTGGTTTACAAATGGAAGCAATTGGCAAGTTACGCCCGGTACAAATGCAGGTACAGCCAATCTTTTTGTTCCACAATTCGGAAGTTCAACGCAAGCTTTTGTATTTGTTCAGGCTAAAAACGCTTGTGGAATCAGCAATCCTGTTGCTTTGCAAATCCGAAAAGGCAAGCCTGATATTCTTACTGCAGAACGCATAAAACCAGCCCTTGATTCTGGAATTTGTGTCGGATCGACCGTTACATTTTTTATTAGCTCAACATTTTCAGCCACCAGTTACCAATGGATTTTTCCGAATGGCTGGATAATCAATGGTCCTGCAAACAGCAATGAGATTTCGGTTACTGTTTCCCCAAGTGCGGAATCCGGAACAATCAAAGTTCGTGCGTTCAATTCCTGCGGCTACGATTCAGTTTTCAGATCAAGTCCCGTTATCAAAACCATCAGTACTTCTTTTGGAATTTCCCCTTCTTCAGGGAATTTATCTTTGTGTCAGGGCACTTCCATCATGGCGCACATCACAGGAAGTTTTGCATCAACAGTTGGCGGATTTCAATGGATTATGCCATCCGGGATTTATGTGGCAGATGCCTCTCAAGCTGAACCAAATTTTGATACCGTGCGAATTTCCACATCCTATGAAGGGATTTCAGGTCAAGGGATGGTGATTATGTCTGGCGGGCAATGCGCAAATGCTTTGATCAATGCCCAGGTTTCGGAAGTAAAGTTGCCTGCTCCAATTTTGGGTCAGGTGAAATTGTGCGACAACCCTCCGAATGGAAGCTATTCGATCAAACCACTGCAAGGCGCCAATTCGTATGAGTACCTGCTTGAACCTGAAAATGCGGGAACACTTGTTGTGACAGATACTGTTGCCAACATCAATTGGGCCAATGATTTTTACGGGCAAGCGGTTTTGAAGGCGAAAGCGCGTTTTTCATGCAGCACAAGTCCGGGAAGTCCGGCACTGAATATTTCGGTTGGAAATTCTAAACCCTGGATTTCTGGTTTGGCTTCCATGTGCCGGGGCGAATCCATTCAACTATCTGCCCCGACCTCCACGGGCTATCTATGGTCAACAGGTGCCACAAGCCAGAGTATTTCTGTCTTTCAGCCAGGTGCTTATCGGGTAAGAACCATTACTCCATCTTGCACATCGAGGGTTTCCACAATCAAAAATGTTGTTTTTAAACAAGGGCCAGAACTTAGCAATATTCAAGTTGGAGAGTCTGATTCACTTAAGGTTTCATTCGTCTCACCGGCAATATTTCAATGGTATTACAACGGAAACCTATTGGCTGGGAAAACAGATTCCATTCTGGTTGCGGCCGGAAACGGTAATTACCTGGTGGTTGGAATTAATACCAATACAGGTTGTTCCGATTCCTCAAGCCTTTTTTATAATTTCACCCAATCCGGCAGGAAAATGGCAGCGACGGTTGAGGTTTATCCAAATCCTTCTGAAAATGGAATTTTTGAATTTAGCATTTCAGCAAGCAAAATTTTTGAAATTTCAGTTTCAGATTTGATGGGCAGGGTAATTTCTACGCCTTTTTTTACAGGATCAAGAGGGAGAATTGACCTATCTAAATTCTCGACAGGAATGTATATGCTTCGAATTCAAAGCGACCAGGGCTTGATTCGTTCCTTTTTGAAAAAGAACTAGAAATGAATCGATTGTAACGCTGAATTCAAATTTTTTATCAGATTTCAGAGGATGAATTCGCCTTTGTTTGCTTGTTTTTAGGTCCGTTTTTTTCGAAAGCGATGCCTAAATTCTTTGCTCATTTCCACAGCAATTAAATTCTGTCAAATCAAAAATTGACGGGCATTGCTGAAAAGTTCAGGCTTTTTCTATTTTTGCCGAAGTTAGAAGGCAAACAGCCCAACCAATCAATGCGAAATTATTTCTCAGATTCAAAAGGTTCAAAAGGTGTTAAGACACTTTTGAATTGCTTCATTATCCCGATTTCTTATTTGTTTTTCATTGCGAGCCCTCAAAATACACAGGCAGAAACCTGTGGCTTTGGTGGAATTGCTTCAGAAAAAACGAATTTGATTGCGCAGCCTTTGGCAATAAACGCTTGTCCAACTCCGGTTTCTCAAAATGTAATAGTTTGCACAGCAGGTGAGATTAGCCTTACCGCTACGGGAGCAAGCGGAACTCAGGTTTACAAATGGTACGCATCAGCCTCTGGCACCACTGTAATCGGAACGGGTTCTCCTTTTACTTACAACGTAACAGCTTCTACCTCTTTGTTTGTTTCTATTTCAGATACGAATTGTGAAAGTCCTAGGGATGAAGTCATCATTACTTTAACCAACAATCCTCCTGGTCCATCCACCACGAATGGAGCGAGTTGCGGTCCCGGAACTGCAACATTGATAGCCTCTTCAACTTTACCGAATCCTGTTTACGAGTGGTATGACAGTCCTGTTGCTGGAAATCTGGTATTTACAGGAAGTAATTATCCTGTTAGTCTTACCACTGTTTCTGATACTTTCTTTGTTCGGGTAGTTGCCGGCGCTTGTTCCAGCTCAAGAACTTTTGCCATTGCAAAACTCAAGCAGATTCCGCCAGCCCCAGTAATTTCAGATGCTACGAGGTGTGGAGCTGGAAGTGTTACTTTATCTCCAACGCTTCCAACCGGTGCAACGGCTAAGTGGTATGCAGATTCCTTGCCTACAACTGCTGCTTTTTTTGCCGGTCCTGTTTTTACAACTCCATCATTTTCAGGTACAATTTTCTATTTTGTTTCAACGCTCCTATCGGGTTGTGAAAGCATTCAAAGAGAAAAAGTATATGTCTATTTTAACCTTGGTCCACCATTATATGGCGTTCAAGATGTAGCACGGTGCCAGCCGGGCGTTTTTCAGCTTAGTGCCAACACCGATTTGGAAGCAACCATTCATTGGTATGATTCCAGCAATGGAGGAACAGAATTGGCAACAGGAGGAACCTTTACTACGCCAAACCTTTCTCAAACCACAAGTTATTGGGTTTCGGCTAGGGATGCGGGCGGTTGTGAAGGAGCCAGGCAGGAAATTAAGGCAGTAATTGTTTCGGCTCCGAGTCCACCAACAGGTTCGGATGTTCTTCGTTGTGGACCAGGTTCCGTTTCCATTACGGTTGAACCAATTTCTGGATTTACAGCCCAATGGTATCAGGAGCCAACTGGTGGAAGTCCCTTTTTCTCCGGTTCTACTTACGATATTCCACAATTGACCAGCGATGTCACTTATTATGTTTCTGCAGCCATTCCAGGTTGTGAAAGCGACAGAAAGCAAATTTCGGCAAGTGTAAAACCAGTTCCAGCTGCGCTCAATTCAGATACAAGTGATCGTTGTGAGCCCGGCGAGTTGACTCTGCAAACTTCCTCAACTGGTCAAATCCGTTGGTATTCCGATCCTGCCGGCAATAATTTACTTTCTGAAGGCAATAGCTTGGTGGTGAATGTTCAGGAAAATACCAGCTTTTACGCATCAACCCGCGATGGCAATGGCTGTGAAAGTACGCCTTCTCCTTTTCTGGCAAGAATCAATAAGGTGAACCTAAGTGCAAGTCCTTCCTCGATCATTTCTGGAGAAAGTAGTTTGCTTTCGTGCGATGCTGGAAAAACATATAGCTGGAGTCCTGCTTCATCATTAAGCAGTTCCAATATTCAATCTCCTACAGCAAAACCATCTATTACAACACTTTATACCGTTACTGTAACTTATGAAAGTGGTTGTACACTTTCTGATACAGCAACTGTTTTTGTAACCGGCTCGGCGATTCCAAATGTATTTACACCAAATGGAGATAAAATTTTCGACACATGGGAAATACCCGGAGCCATCAAAAATACCTCTAATAAACTCACAGTGTTTAATCGTTGGGGTTCAATTGTGAAGGAAGAAACTGGATACAAAAACGATTGGGATGGATCAGATGTTCCTTCAGGTACTTATTACTACAAGTACGATGAAGGTACCGGCAAACCAGCAATTTCAGGAACCATCACAATTGTGAAATAAGCGAAGCAGACTACATGAAAAAACTAATCGCAAGTGTTATTTGTATAGGTGTGGCAACTTTGGTTCAGGCACAGCAGGCTCCTCAGTTTACCCAGTTTATGCAGGCCGGAAATTTGTTGAATCCAGCTTTTACAGGCATCAGCCGCAATGCTGATGTGAAAATTGGATACAGAAAGCAATGGGCTGGGCTTACTGGTGCTCCCTCCACTTTTTTTGCCAGTGGTAGTACTCTGCTCGGTATGGCAGAACCCACCATTTCTCTTCCGGTTCGTGGGAGGCTTTCTTCGCAGTTCAAGACAGAAAAGCCAGAAGTGAAAGATGGTCTGAAACATGGAGTTGGTGGATTTCTTTTGGTGGATAAGGCAGGACCATCTTCGCGCAACCTTGCGGGATTTACTTATGCAGCCAATATGCCCTTGAATGAAAAATTTAAAGGTTCCTTCGGTGCTGGATTGATGTTTTCTCAAACATCCTTGAATAGAGGAGAATTGAATATTTCTCCAGAACGAGACCCTGGTATCGGAACAGGCATCAATAGCGCTGTCCGACCGAATTTAAGTCTCGGATTCATGGTGTACTCAGACAATTTGTTTGTTGGCTATTCGGGAAATTATTTGCTAAGAAACAAAATGTATTCTCTAAGTGATAATTCCACGCTGGTTGCAAAGGAAAATATTCATCACTATGGATTTCTTGGATACCGGAAGGAATTCGGAAGCAATTGGGCTTTTGTTCCTTCGATTATGTTGAAGTATGTTCAAGGAGCTCCAGTTGGCCTGGATCTGAATTGTCGCTTCAATTATGGATCAAAGGCTTGGTTTGGTGCTGCCTTCCGTCCTCAGGATGCTTTTTCTGGCTTTGCAGGGATTCATATTTCTGATTTATTGAGCTTGGCCTATTCATATGACTACAACTATAGTCAGCTGAATGCTTTTAACAACGGATCTCATGAAATCATTCTCGGAATGAGACTTGTCCGCAATGGAGCGAAACTTTTCAAACCGGGAATGTGGTGATTTCCAACAAGATGAAAATAATTACTATGAACAGATTTACAATTGCAGTCTTACTTTTTGTAGTAAGCCTGAATTCATTTGCACAGAAAGCCGTTTTTGAGAACCGGGTAGTGCTTTCTGATTCTGTTAATTCCAGAGACGATGAATCTGCGGCTATACTTTCTGCTGATGGTAAAACGCTCTTTTTTGTAAGGTCATTTCATGCTGGAAATGTGGGTGGAGCCACTGGAAATCAGGATATTTGGTATTCTACAAGAAAGTCTAAAGACTCCTGGTCTGCAGCACGGAACATCGGAGCTCCTTTGAATGATAAGTTTCATAATGCAGCTTGTGGTATCAGCAAGGATGGAAACAGAATTTACCTGAATGCGATTAAGGTAAGATCGGATAAAACAGTACCTGGGATTTCAGTTTCCGAAAAGAAGGATGGAAAATGGTCGGATCCTAAGGCTGTTAGCACTTATCCTTTTCCCGAGAAGGGTTTCTTCCAGGTGTTTGTTTCCTTTGATGAAACCGTTGCCATTGTTTCATTCGAAGGCCCCGCTTCGATGGGACTTGAAGATTTATATTTGGTGAAGAAGGATGCAAGTGGAAACTTCGCCGAACCTGTTAGTCTTGGTGATAAATTGAATACCCAGGGTTTTGAAACATCACCTGTCCTTTCACCGGATGGTAAAACTCTTTATTTCAGTTCAAATGGAAGAGGAGGTCAGGGTGATGGAGACATCTTCCGTACATCACGCCTCGATGATTCATGGTTGAATTGGTCAGTTCCGCAGAATCTAGGTTCAAAAATCAATACAAATGGATTTGATGGTTCGTTTTCAATGGATTCGGATAGCATCGGATTTTATATCAGTGGAGAAGGAAATTCTGGTTCAGGGGATATTTTTGCCATCAACCTTGTACCACCACCACCACCGCCACCAGTGGTTGTGATTAAGGATACCATTCCGCCACCACCTCCACCTGTTGTAGTTAAAGAGGAGCCGGCCAGAGTAGATACTTTTAGTCAGGCTTTGTTTGAGTTTAATTCTGTTGTAATCCGTGAGGACTCCAAAGAAGGACTCAACACGGTAGTTAGCAGGCTCAATAAAAATAAATTATATAAAGTTCAAGTCGAGGGCCACACGGACAATGTAGGTCCTGAGGCTTATAACCAGAAGTTGTCAGAGAAAAGAGCCAATAGCGTGAGGCAATACTTGCTTGCTCAAGGAATTCCTGCAAAGAATATTAAAGTTCAGGGATTTGGTGAACTTAATCCCATCGCCACAAACGATTCGGACGAAGGTCGTTCTCAGAATCGGAGGGTTGAGATTAAGTATTTTATTTCCAAATAAGGAGATTTGTTATTGCGATTCCGGAAATACATTCCGTATTTTGTGCCACGGAATAAACGATGAAGGATTTTTTCAAGAAACTGGTTTTTGCACTGCCTGCATTTTTGCTGGGCGGCGGGCTTTTGGCTCAGCCAGGTTATCGTGTATTCGATTTTGTAGATCCTAGTTTAAAAGCTTTTACTGTCTCCGGACAAGTGGGTGTAGCCAGTTATTTTGGTGATTTATGTCCCACAGAAGATTGCTACACCCGGGTAAATCGCAGTGCAGGTGTTGGCTTGAACCTTAGAATGAATGATTATTTCTTTTTCAATTTTAATGCTCTGTATTATCGGATTGCTGGTGATGATGCTTTAAGTGGAAATGAATCTCGCTTGCCTCGCAACCTATCTTTTAGAGCTGATAACTATGAGTTTAGTCTTGTAGGAAATTTTGAATTTTTGAATTACAACTCATTCAGGTACTTGACCAGAAAGGAGTTTCCGCTGAGTGTGTTTTCGTTCGTTGGTTTTGGAATCACAACAAACAATCCCAAAACCTTATACAAAGGAGGTTTTGTTGAATTGAGACCTCTTATGACTGAAAAGGTTAGTTATTCAGCAATCGCACCTGTAATTCCATTTGGTTTAGGGGTTGGCTATAAATTTAATGACCAATTCAGTTTCAGTTTTACAAGTGGTTACCGGTATTCTTTTACAGACTACTTGGACGATGTAAGCACTAAGTATGCGGATCAAAGTTCATTCTCAGATCCAATTGCTTTTGCACTTCAATACAGAGGTCCTGCTGGAAAAACAGGCACCAGAGGAAATCCTAAATCGAAGGACGGATATTTTATTATGAGTCTAAAAGCTGAATACAAAATACCGAATGTTAGTTTTCTTAATATTTTTGGGGTGATGAGAAGAGGAGGAGGAAGCGGAGGGCCTAAAGGTGGTGGGGTTCAGTCAGGTAGAAAGGCTGCAAAACGCCGAAGTTCTAAATAGAATTAATTCTAAAAATTAGCTAAAATCAAGTCCTAATGCTGATTTCAGGCTTTCAAGCGTTGGATTGCGCTTTGCTAAAAAGTTAAACTTTTCGTTGTTTGTGTAGGGTGCCAAATCTGCTTGTTTCTCATTTGAAGAAATTAACTCAAATGAAGGAACATCCAGAAAATGGGTAGAAAAGTACCCTTTTATCAATTTAAGTTCATCCTGAAAATTTTCCTCTGCGATACTTCCCGATTTAAATGTAAGCCTAAAACCAGAGGATGTGGTCTCTTCAGAAACAGCAAGTGACCAGTTTGAAACAGGTTCTTTTCCATTCTCACGAAACCAGCCTAAATAATTCTCCTTGGCTTTGTTTAAATCCAGAGGACTTTTTTCGTCCGCGCTTGATTTTTGTGCTGAACCAGCATTCTGAATAACAGTTTCGTCTTGTGTTGATTTGTCTTTCAGACTTGGCGTCCTTTTGAACTCCTGTTTTATGGGCTGTGGAGTCTGCCTCACC
>CANETC010000080.1 GCA_947441055.1 Cytophagaceae bacterium
GAGATTACCTGGTTCGACAATGAATTTTCCTACAAACTTCGACTTCCGGCAAGGTATCGTGCTGGGCTTACTTATATCGCCGGTAAGTCAGGAATGTTTGAAGTAAACATGGAGCTCACCAATCCGGGTTCTGCCAAAATTTATGATGGAGATGGATATAATTTCACTTCAGATAACCCACAAATCACTGCCAATTATGGAACCCAGCTGAATATTCGAAGCGGCGGTGAGTTGCGCTTTGGTGAATATAGGGTGAGGGCAGGGCTTTCCTGGTTGCAAACCGCATTAAAATCAGATGCACAATTCAAGTCCAATGTGCCGGGAGATATGGTTTTTCTGACCGGCGGATTTGGGGCGAAATTCGATCTTTGGTATTGGGATGCAGCACTTGTAACGGGTTATTATAGTTTGAAAAACAATTATGTATCAGGCTATGACCAGGATGTGCAAACCAAAATCAACCAGCTTCAATTGCATTTTGGTCTCGGATTTTTCCTATAAGCATTTTTGAAAAGCGACTGGCATTGTGCCGCTTGTTTGTTCGGGCTTCATTCTTTTCCTTATTTTGGGCTTTGCCTGATTTTTTAATTCAACATGAGAAAAACCATAATCGCCGGAAACTGGAAAATGAATTTGAGCAGCGCCGCTGCAATTGAACTTGCTACTGCCATTCGTAATGGAATTCCGGGTTCAATTTCGCCTCAAACAGAAGTCCTGCTTTGCGCTCCGGCACTTTTCCTGGAGTCCCTTGCCGCATCAGTTGCCGGTCATTCCAAAATATCCATTTCCGCACAAAATGCAGCCGCCTGGAAAGAAGGCGCCTATACTGGTGAAATTTCTGCCTTTCAGCTGGCTTCATCGGGCATCAAAACCACACTTTTGGGCCACAGTGAGCGCAGAAGTCTATTTGGCGAAACCGATGCAGTGTTGAAAACCAAAGTAGACCTTGCTTTGGAAGCAGGGCTTAGGCCAGTATTTTGTTGTGGAGAACCCAAAGTAGTTCGCGAAGCCGGAACCCACGAGGAACTGGTTGGAAGCCAGATTCAAAATGCGCTATTTCATTTGAATGCAGAAAATTTCAGCAAGCTCGTCATCGCTTACGAGCCAGTTTGGGCCATCGGAACCGGGCTTACAGCTTCTGCGCAACAAGCTCAGGACATGCATGCTTTCATCCGCAATCTGATTGCCGATAAATATGGCAAAGAAGTTGCTGACTGGATTTCGATTTTGTATGGCGGAAGTATGAAAGCTTCCAATGCATCCGAATTACTTTCCATGCCCGATGTGGATGGAGGGCTGATTGGAGGAGCATCTTTGGTGGCAGAGGAATTTCTGAAAATCATTGAATGCGCCTGATATTCCTTGTAATCCTGGGCTTTATTTTCTCTTCAAAAGCCTATGCCCAGCCGGCTTTTTGTCAGCTTGCCGGCTCTGTAATTGTGGAGAAAGATCCTGCCCGGGCTCAGTATCGGGTATTTAAGGAAGAGAGCGAAACATTCGCTGACCTCGTGGTTTTTCAAACAGAAAATGCCCTTTTCGCGGACAAGCCCGGAAGGTGGCATTTTACAGAGATAAGGGCGCAATCTAAATTCTCAATTTATTTTGTTGAGGATAGATCCAGGGCCGATTTTTCAATTTTTTTTACAGAAACAGAATCATTTTCAGGATGTCAGAACAGTCGGTAAGTACCCAGTATCTTCAACTCAATGTTCGTTGCAATCCGGAATTTTCGGAGGTGCTGATTGCAGAACTATCAATGCTTGAGTTTGATACTTTTGAAGAAAACCGAAGCGGTTTTTCGGCTTTTGCGGAAGAGGAAAAACTTGATTTTGATGCCTGCAAAGAAGTTCTGGAAAGGTATGCAGAACGCACTCCCTTAAGTTATGCCATTCAAAAAGTAGCCCGCGAAAACTGGAACAAGGAATGGGAAAGCCATTATCCGCCAGTAGTGATAGATGGAAAGATTCTAGTAAAAACGGCATTTCACGAAGTGTCGGAAGAATATCCGGTGGTAATCAACATTACACCCAAAATGAGTTTCGGAACCGGACACCATGCCACTACGGCTCAGATGTTGTCATTCTTGCTTCAATATCCTCCTGCCGGACAGGCAGTTGTAGATGCTGGCTGTGGTACTGGAATTCTGGCTGTGATGGCAGAAAAAATGGGTGCTACCTCTGTTGTGGGTTTCGATAATGATCCTTGGTGCATAGAAAACAGTCTTGAAAATTACAGATTGAATCAATGCAGCAAAATCAGTTCTGTGCTGGCATCTGGAATTCGTGAAATTGAGAATATTCAGCCCGGTACCGTGCTGGCAAACATCAATAAAAACATCATTCTACGCGAATTGCCTGCCTATGCGGCGAGCCTTTCTGAAAATGGCTTGTTGTTTCTTTCGGGGTTTTATTCGGAGGATGTCGTAGATTTGGATACACTGGCAAAATCACTCGGCCTGTTCCTTTTGGATAGTTCTGAGCAAGATAACTGGGCTTGCCTGATTTACCGAAAATCCGCCTAAAGTATGAATTTGAAGCAGCTGTTTTTTCTCCTTGTTGGCCTGTTTTTTTTTATTGGTCCAATGTCAGTTGTGCCGGTTTTGGCACAAGCCAAGGTGCTTACAAGTGCCCCATATCCCAGCAAATTCTCTGAAAACGAATCTGAATTTATTTCACAGTTAAGCGATTTCATGAATCGGACACAACTCAACAATGTGGCGGTTACCGTGAATGAATTTAACGCTTTGTGGTCGGGAAAACTGGATGCTGAGCAGAAAAAAGCCAGCATAGTTCTTTTCAATTCCATGCTGAAGAAAAAGTTTAAGGCTACACCCAATTTTGAACGGGTGATGGACTTGATGATTCTGGCAGGAAAACGCCCGCTCGAGCCTCAGCCAATGCTAAAGCTGATTCAAACGACACAGAAAATTGTGGCCAACATGGCGCCAAATCCTGCTTTTTCGTGCATTGCAAACCTTTTTCTTTACTTCAAATACAACCTGCTTTATACCAATGGATTTTACAATCTTAAGGTTAGCAAGCCGGGGAAATTAAATTTCGACTGGGTTGGTGAAGATATTTCGGTTGATACAGGCGCAGTAAAAACAGATGAGCAAGTTGCCAATAAGGCATTTGAAGATTGGAATCAGGCAGAACAAGCACCTGTAGGCAATTCAGATGAATCTGCACCTGTGAAAGCCCCAGAGTATGAAGAGGTGCCTGTTGACCTGCCTCAGATTTCCGGGCCGGTTATTTTGTTTGAGCAGATTAGCCTCAAATTTGAAACTGGCTTCGATTCAGCTTCCCTTCGCAGGACAAACGGAACCTACATGCTTGCCAATGGCACATTTGTAGGCGATGGTGGCCAAATGGATTGGCAAACCGCCGGACTAAAACGGACAGAGGTTTATGCCGATTTGCGGAAATATAGTTTTAGGGTTAAGTATGCCTCAATTCAGGCAGACAATGTGATGCTGATGTATAAAAACCGCCTGGAAACCACGGTTCTGGGCGCTTTTGAATGGAAAACCAGCAAGAAAGTAAAGTTCACCGAGCCCGTTTATCCAAGGTTTAAATCATATTACAACGAGTCAAGATTCAGGGATGTAAAGGACGATGGGATTTTTTACAAGGGCGGATTCTCCCTGGAAGGCCGAAGGGTAAACAGTTCATCTGTTTATGGTGGAAAAGGCATTATCAAACTGAAAAACAAAGACAACTGGGCGATTTCTCTGGCTTCAAACCGATTTGATTTTGGTGATACGGTTATTACTTCAGGATCTGCCTATGCCGTGGTGATTTATGGCAACGACTCCATCGTTCATCCTGCTGTGCGGGTGGTTTACAATACTGTGCGCAGGGAAATCAGGCTTTACAAGGAAAAAGGAAAGTTCAAGGATTGTCCATTTTATGATTCCGGGCACAACATGGAAATCATGGCCGACCTGCTGGTGTGGGATATGGACAAACTAAATATGGATTTTTATATCCTCAACGGTAGGAGCAAGGTGCCAGCGTTGTTCGAATCCGTTGATTACTTTGACAATAAAAGGTTTTCAGACCTACAGGGGATTTTCTCTTTTCACCCATTGATGATGCTTCAGGCCTACGCCAAAAAAGCGGGTCGCGAGGAATTCAATGTTGAAGAAATGGCAACAGATTTTAAGCAGAATCCGAATGCATTGAGGTCTGCTATGGTTCAGGTGGCATCAGGCGGTTTCATCGATTACGATTTCAAAAACGGCAATGTCAAAATCAAGGAAAAGCTTTTCCATTTTACCTCTGCGCAGAAAAATAAGAAAGATTACGACCAGGTTTCTATTCCTTCTGTAAATCCACCAAAGTTGAATGGACAGCTTTCGCTCGATTCAAATCAAATTACAGTTCATGGCGTGAACCGCTTTTATCTTTCAGATTCACTGAAAGTTTATATCCAGCCCAGAAATCGTCGTGTGAAGGTGAAAGGAAACCGAAATATTGAGTTCGATGGTGAATTGAATGCGGGTAATTTTAAAACCTATGGCGAAGGTTTGAAATTTGATTACGCAGAATTTAAAGTAGAACTTGGTAAAATTGATTCAATTGCCATTACCACACCACCCACAAAAAAGGGAGGCCCGCCCATCATTTCAAAAATGTATGGGCAGGATAAAAATGCCAAGGAAGGAGATAAGGCATTCGGCAGTGGAACCCTCTACATCAACGAGCCAGACAATAAGTCTGCCCGAAAGAGCATTCCGAAATATCCGATTTTCGACATTAATACACCATCCTTTATTTATTTCGATAAACAGGAATACCTCAAAGGCAAATATGGATCGGAAGTTTTTTTTAAGATACCTCCATTTCAGGTAGATAGCACCTCTGGTAAAAATGCCAAAACCATTGGCTTTGAAGGACAATTTACTTCCGATTCCATTTTCCCCACTTTTCCGGAGAAACTCAAAATCCGGCCAGATAAATCCCTTGGCTTTGTGCATAAAACACCTACTGAAGGTTATCCATTGTATGGCACTGAGGCCAGATTTTTTGGTTCTATTTCCTTGGATTACAAAGGACTTAGAGGAAAAGGAGAAATCAAATTCCTGAACACCACTGTTACCTCTGAGGATTTTATTTTTTATCCGGATTCTATTATTGCCCGTGGAAGATCTGCTTCAATGGTGGGAACCGAAATTCAAAATGTTGCTTTTCCTCAGGCCGAAATTCAGGGTTATGCCATGAAGTTTAATCCAGTGAAAAAGTCCATGAGCTTAATCAATGCAAAGGGAATGCCAATCAAGCTGTATGAAAAAACAATCTCGCTGGAAGGACTTCTCATGCTTTCCGCCACCGGTCTTACTGGCAGAGGATACATTCAAATTGCAGGTGCAAGGGCTGAGTCTGAGCGTTATCGGTTTGAAAAAGATGGATTCTATGGCCGTCGGTCATTCTTCGAAATCAAATCGGCAAATCCAATTAAACCTGCCGTTGCCTGCCGGAATGTGAAATTTTATTTCTCATTTAAAGACAAAAAGGCAGACTTCTCGCCAGAGGTTAAAGGTTTTGCATCTAATGTGTTTCCATTCTGCCAGTATAAGACTTCAATTCCTTCCGCAACTTGGTGGATTGAGCGTAAGCTGGTAACGATGGAAAAGCCAGATAGCGTTGAACTTCGCAGTTCATATTTCTTCAGTATCAAGGCCGACGATTCACTTTTCTTCAATGCGTCAAAAGCGGAGTACGATATTACAGAACATCGCTTAAGCGTTTCTGGAATTCCCTACATTCATGTTGCAGATGCAGAGATTAAGCCTGATAGCAACAAGGTCACCATCACCGAAGGGGCAAATGTGCAAACGCTTGCCAGAGCTACAGTTTTGGTGGATCGGGTAAATAAGTATCATACACTCAAGGAGGCGAACATTAAAATTCTAAGCAGGGACCGTTTTGAGGGTGACGGAATTTATCAGTATGTGAACGCGCTGAAGGATACGCTTTATATTAAGTTCGATGAATTTACGCTGAAGGACCCCAAGGAAGATAAAAAGGTAGAACTTGAAACAGATGAGCCCTACACCGTTTCGGGTGGCGAGGTTTCGGAGACAAAACCCATCAAGCTGGCAAAAGGAATTTTGTATAAGGGACAGGCATTTATGTCGGCACTTAAGCCAAATTTGGAATTTAAAGGGCAGATTAAACTCGATTTAAAGCGAAATAAAAATGCAGGCTGGATTAATTACGAATCTGATGGTGAAAGCAGGGAGTTTGTGCTCAATGTGGCTGATGCAAAGGACGATGAAGGCCAGCCATTGGTTTCCGGGCTGATGATCGAATCTGAGAATAACCGCCTTTATAATGGGTTTCTCGCCACCAAACACAATCCGGAAGATCTTGAAGTTTTTAAGGCAAGCGGAATTCTAAACTATCTGGAAAAGACACAGGAATTTAGAATTGGTTCCCAGGATCGTTTTGATGAAAAGACTTACGAGGGAGGAATTCTGGTTTACAATGATTCACTTTCCACCATCAATGTAAATGGAGCTTTGAATTTTCAGGGGGTTCCTGATAAGGATTTTCAGATTCGTGCAGCTGGTTTTGGAACTGGCTCACTGGATACTTCAATTGTTGAACTTACAACTTCTTTGGCATTCGACTTTAACATGCCTTCCGGTGCCTGGAAGAATATGGGCAACATTCTTGCGGCAAGGGTTGCTGATTTGGGACTTCCGGAAGCAACTGAAGACAAAACCGGACTCGCTTTCCGGATTGCCAATATTGCGGGTGATCGTTACGGTAAGGAATATGAAAAGCAAAACCAGACCAAGAAAGTTCCGGTTTTCACAATTGTTTCAAAACTTTCAAAAAGTATTTTCCTGTCTGAAGTGAAACTTGCTTGGCATGAAAAGCAAAAAGCTTGGTATTCCGTTGGTAAAATTGGGGTGAGTCATATTCAGGGAACCAATGTGAACGGCTTTATGGATGGAATGCTTGAAATCAAGTATTCAGAAGGGCCACCTATGGTGAATTTATACCTCGAGCCAAGTTCCGACGGTTGGTATTTTCTCGCACTAGACGAAAACAAGCGACTTGGCTTGCTTGCTGCACAAGATGAGTTTAACAATGCAGTAGAAGGAAAATCCAAGGAGGCCAAGGAAGGTGCTTATTATTTTGCTCTGGCCGAATCGTTTGAAAAGAAACGCTTTATGCGGAATTTTAAGAAAAATTATCTGGGCATCGACGAAGGCGAAGTGGCTGAGGAGCCTGAAAAAACGCGAGATAAGGATCAGGCGGATGAAGAGGCTTCAGAGGAAACAAGCGATGATGAGGAGAAGCCGAAAAATAAGCCGAAAAAGAAAAAATCAGAGGATGAAGATTCTGCTGACGAGGATGAAAAACCAGTGAAGAAGGCCGACGATGAAGAAGGCTTTGGCGACGATGAGAAGCCAACAAAGAAATCGGATGATGACGCTTCAGACGATGAGAAGCCAAAGAAGAAGGCCGACGATGAAGAAGGCTTTGGCGACGATGAGAAGCCGACAAAGAAATCGGATGATGATGCTTCAGACGATGAGAAGCCAAAGAAGAAGGCGGATGATGAAGAAGGCTTTGGCGATGACGAAAAGCCGGTAAAGAAAGCGGATGATGATGAAGCAAAGCCCAAGTCAGAGCCTGCGGCAGATGAGGATCCAAAAGAAAAAACTGCGCCTACAGATAGTTCTGCTGCTGCGGATAGTACCAAGGCCGATCCTGGTAAAACCAAGAAAAAGCCGAAAAAAGAGGATGGCGCGGAAATAGGGGATGAGGCTAAGCCTCCAAAAAGCGATGGCGATAAAAAGAAGGAAGAAGACGATGGTTTTTAATTGAATCCTTCCTTCGGAGAAATTGTAGCTTCCTGTCGGGCCTTTGAGCTATTTCCCGATCAAAACTTTCTGTGTCTGCCGGTCTTGACCTTTCATCATTTCGAGAAAATAAATTCCCGGAGACAGTTTTGAAACCGGAATCTGGCGGGTGTGGTAACCTGGCAAATGGTAGCTTTCATTCTCAATTGAAACCACCTTTTTTCCGTCGATTGAAATCAAATTGACACTTACTTTTCCGGAATTGGCCAGCGTGTAACCGATTGTCAATTCATCCTGGGATGGAACTGGGAAAACAGGATACAATTTGTCAGACATTCCGCTCAGTTTAATTTGAGTTCCCGTAACGATGGAGTCGGTTTCAAACACAATATTTTCATCTCCTGTCTGGTATTGTAAATAGTTGATAGGAAGATAAAACATTTCTTCAGCCGTGCCTTGTCCCCAGGTAATGCTCTGTGGTGGATTGTGTGGGTTGTTTACATTGTTGATGGTATTGTCATATCCGGCAAATGCGTGAATCACCGAACCGGCTGGCACTTTTATCAATTGTCGGAACTGATAATCTCCCTGCCAGTTGAAATCCCATTTTTTAATATGGATAAGTGGGAGCGTGTCGCCATTTGGTTTCACTGCAAACACTTTCCAGTGAGTGCCAAGCATGTGGCAATGAGGCGAAATGGAATACAAGCTGATATCATAAGGAATGCTGATTCTACCGTGAAATTCCCGGGTAGTATTGGCCGGAATAATAAAAGGTCCATTTACCAGCACATTACCAAACGGCAACATAATGGTCGATTTTAATGGGCGGTCACTCGGCCCGTTTTCGAAAAAAATATTGATGGAAGAAGAATCAATTTCAGCTACACTGGTTGGTGCATAATGAACCTGAAGTTTTAAATCGCTTCCAGCATGAAGTGTTTGGAAAATTCCATTGCTGTAGATAGCAGGTGCGCATCCGGGCACATATCCGGGAAGCTGCGGCTGATTTAAGTTTGCTCCGGAACCCTGATTTTCACCATAACCATATTCAGGTGTGGCAGCATCAAAAGCAGCAGTTTGTCCGGTGGTGTCCTCCCAGATCAATGTATGGTGAACCAGTTTTGTATTGCCTGGTCTGAATTCAATTGACTTAATTTTTTTGTCTTGTGTCAATCCGGTTGGAATGGCGAAGTAGCGGTATTCATCAAGGTTGTTTCCCGGATGCACATGTTTTTTTGCAAAAGAAACCGTTAAGTCGGGTACACCTACTTGTGACCCGGTAGGAAAAACAGGCATTGGAGGTTCAAGAGATGGATTACCCTGCGGCATTCCTGCATCAACCCAAGCTACAATTTGTTGTTTCTGAGCAGCGCTCAAATAATTTTCACGCTGGTATCTTTTGTAACTTGGATCGGGTTGCCATGGCGGCATATAATTGATTGAAGTTACATGCTTTATCATTTCGCCACGGGCCGAAACCTGGCTGAAATTGCTCAATGGAAATGGCCCAATTTCACCATCCCGGTGGCAATTGGTACAGTGCTTGTAAATAATGGGCGCTATGTGCTCAGAGAAGGTAGGTGCTTGCGCATTTACAAGCCAAGAAATCATCAGAAAAGTAGAGATGGACAATAATCGTTTCATTTTCATGGGTTTTTTTGAATGATACAGCCAACAGCCTTGGTTTTCGAAATTAAAATCTTTTTTCCAAACACCCAACTTTCGATTGCATCGCGGAGATAATGTTCGGTGACAACAGTGCGTCTTTTTCCCAAAGATGCAAACGAATTGTCGATTTTGCCTCTGTATAAAATCGTCTGGGTTTTATCGTCAACCAATACGACCTCCGGGGTAATTTCGGCTTGATATTTTTTGGTGAGAACTTGTCCCGAGTCCGCATCTAATGGAAAGTATAGTTGATATTTTTTTCCAAAAGCCATCCGGGTTTTCTCATTTGATAAGGCATTATCCGGAAAAATTCCGACGAATTTCACATTCAATTGACTGTATTGCGCGTCCAGTTTTTTTAGTTCTATGCTTACGCTTTGGCAGATTGGGCAGGTTTCGGCAAGAAAAATATAAGCCGTCAATCCTTTTCTATCAGCAAAAGTTTGAGTAGAGATGGCGAAAATGAAAATAAAGAGGAGTCTGAACCGCATATCCTTTTATTGGAAATTTGTTAATCCTTGAATTTCAAAAATGAAGGAATACTAAATACTCCGTCGCTTTACCTGGATTTTGATGTAAAGGTTTCATAAGGAAGTTTTTAAAAATTCGCTGGCTCTGGAATGAAGGCTTTCTTTCGGTAATCTGGCCAATTCATTCATTGAAAACCAGGCAACATCAATGAGGGTTGGTCCGGTTCCGGTATTTTCCGGATCGCTTCCCAGCAGCACATTTCCGGAAAGTCGTTTCACTTTGAAAAAAAGTTCCATGGCATGAAAACGGCTGTCGATGTGCTCATGGAATCCAACAAATTCTCCTGATTCGATTTCGAGTCCAACTTCTTCCGAAAATTCTCTTTTTAAGGTTTGAATGACCGGCTCTCCAAATTCGCAGCCACCGCCCGGCGGACTCCAGTAATAGCCAAGGGAACCCAATCCTTCGTGTTTTACCATAAGGATTTTGCCGTTTTCAACCAAAATTCCGCAGGCCCTGATTCTTACTTTTCCTTGATATGGATTCAATTTTTTACAAGCTTTTTATTCCCAAATGTCGGGATAGATTCCGAAATCTACAGGGGCATTTCTAAATCCGCGCTTATCTTTGGCAAAAATAAAGCATATGGAATTTCACGGTCTAAGACAGGATTACAATGGCAGAGAGCTTGTGGAAGCCAATTGTCCGGCAGAGCCAATTGTTCTTTTCAGAACATGGTTTGAAGAAGCCATCGCAACCAAAGCCTCGGATATGAATGCCATGGTTTTGTCCACTGCATCTCTCGATGGCTGGCCTTCAGGCAGGGTTGTATTGTTGAAAGAATTGGACCACGGTTTTGTTTGGTACAGCAATTATGATTCTAACAAAGGTAAAGACCTCATGGCCAATCCCCGGGCTTCATTGACATTTTGGTGGGAGGCTTTTTCCCGTCAGGTGAGGTTGCGTGGTTTTGTTGAAAAGGTTGCGCCAGAGCATTCTGACGCATATTTTTACAGCAGGCCGCTGGGTTCAAGGGCTGGTGCGATCGCTTCCGCACAGAGCAAGCAGATCGAAAGCCGTGAAGTATTGGAAAACAGGTATTCAGAACTGCTTTCAAAACAAGAATCTGAATTAAAGAGGCCCGAAAACTGGGGTGGATACAGGCTAATTCCCGATTATTTTGAGTTCTGGCAGGGAAGGGAAAGAAGAATGCACGACCGAATTTTTTACAAACGGGAGGTAGACAATTCATGGGAAATTGGCCGACTTTCTCCCTAAGATTCTTTCCTGAAAAACTCCTGGATTCCGGGGAGCATGAATTTATCAGAAGGCACAGATGACATAATTTTGAGTTCTTCCAGAAGACTTGCTTCATCATCCAAAAATCGTAGCACCCTGTCAGGAGGATTTTTTTTGAACAGACATTCAAAAATATCTTTCCCAGACATTCTTTTTTCGGCGAGTACCCGCAGTAAAACCCTGTCGAACCAAGCATGTCTTGCGCTTCCAGATAAAGGACCTGCTTTTGGAATTTCCCCTTTAAGAAGGGATTCAATTATTTTATCGCTGTGTTTTTGAATTCGCGTAAAAGTATAACCCGTTGAAGCTTTGGTCATGCCGCCGGCTGTGCCAATATTGATGATTTTATCAGCTTGGCTTTTTGGAAATGCTTCCGAGTACATCGGGATTATGCCTGATTCTGCTTCAAGAATTTCATATCCATCGGGAAGATGAGCTTGTAAATAACTGCGAAGCGCATCGTCGTAAATATGGCTTTCAAGTAAATTTTCAGAAAAAATTGTGTACTCCACCAGAGCATTGTCCTTGGAAAAAGGAAGTACATAAACAAACCGGCAATCTCCAGCCTGCTCGATTCGAAAATCCATCAGAGTGGCTGATTCTGGCTTGAAAGCGGGTTTTTGGCTTCGAATAAACCAGCCTCTGAAATGCTGCAAAAAATAATGGTGGCTTGCTTTTTTTGAAATTGGTGGAACAAGGCTGTTGAAAGCCAAATCAGATGAAATCCTCCTTCCGGATTCAGTTTGAGCATATACAATTCCGGATTTCGATTCCAAGTTCAGAATTCGGTCTTTGAGAAATTCAACATTCGAATTTGCCTTTAGAATTGCCATTGCATGTTCATAAAACCGGGCACTCCGAATCATTTTATAGGAGTAAGGCTTTAAGTTTAATTCTTTGGAAAAAGCATCGGTATGGAAACTGGCCAAATCCCAGCTTTTTTCAACCAGCGATTCAAAGAAACCAATTTCACTTTCCCAGAAACACCATGTTCTGTCGTTGCCGGTTTTTTCGCTTGGCTCTACAAGGATGATTTTCTTATCTGCAAAAACAGGGTTGGCAACAAATCGCAAAGCCAAGCTTAGGGCAGCCAGTCCACCTCCTGCAAACAGGAAATCAAATTCAGGTTTTTCAGTGTGAATGCCCATCGATTTGCAATTATAATCCTCAATCTCCCTGAATTCTACAGAAATTTTAGAAATGGTTTACAATCGAATCTTTGCCTGAGGGTTTAAAAAAACAGGAGTAAGACTTCCATTCAAATCTGCGAATATTCAGGCTTATGTCTGTATTTGGTCCAGAATATGTTGGAAAAAATGGAATTACTTGGATGCATC
>CANETC010000081.1 GCA_947441055.1 Cytophagaceae bacterium
AGGCTCAGCAGGCTGAGTGCCGCTTACAACCCACTCACATGTCGAAGTGTTAAAGTTGGCAGACTGCCAGCAAGCCAAATCCGTTGGCTCAGAAGGCTGAGTGCCGGTAATATCCCAAGAGCAAGTGGTGGTATTCCATGTTGCACTTTGCCAGCAAGCGATGACAGGTTGCTGAGGCTGAGCAGGCGCCGGATTGATCAGGGCTGAAGCCGTATTTTTACATCCTTTCGAATCTGAAACTTCGTAGGTATAAGAACCGGCATTCAGATTACTTAATGATGGATTAGATGAACTGTAGGTCAAAGTTCCCGTTCCGCCGGAAGAGGACAGACTTACAGAACCTGTTGCGCCAAAACAAGCAATCTGATTTGCTGTAGCTGTAATGGATGGCTGAGGCAAGATCTTCACAGGAAGGTTTACCCGGTTTATGCTGATACAAGTGGAAGAAGGACCTTCTGCCACCTGATAAACAAAATCACCTGCCACTTCGGTGGCCGGAAGAATGAAGGGTTGGATGGCTGGATTCCCTGGAGCATAATAGTAGAGGGAATAGCTTGGATTGCTTGGTGTGGCCTGCAGAATGGTGGATGTTCCGTTCTGGCAAAACTCACTTGTTCCGGACATAACCGTTGGTACTGAACTGATGGTATTCACAGCAATTCGGAAACTCAGTACGCAGGAGGAATTAGGCAACTGAGCATAGTAAGTGGTTGGACCAGCAACACTTGGAAGTGGATTGGAGGTAGTATATTCTATCGTTTGTGCGGTATTGAAAAACCGGGTTCCAACCGGATAAAAACCAAGTACCTCCGTAACCTGAATGGGTGTGGTGCGGTTACAAAAGGCAAAATCGCGGATTTCACTCTGATTCTGACAGTTGGTATTGGTCCAGGCTGTAGCATCGATGTTGATTTTGAATGGCCCTGTAAGAGGCTCTGTGGTACAACCATCGGTATTGGAAAAGCCTACATAAAACGGCTGGTCATTTACAGAAATACCTGTGTTGACCCCGGTTCCGGAAATGGTCCCATCAATGTCTACGCTGGGCGCTGCACATTTAAAATTTTTATAGAGGTCGCAGTCCTCGCTTACCTTCAGTGTGAAAACAATTTCACCGAGAACGGTATTTGGATTTGCTGGTTTGGGAAGTGAGCCGATGTTCCAAACAAGCGTTCCGTTGGCGCCCATACCCAAATCAACAAACGGTTGTGAAGTGGAAGTGGCAGGAGAGAAAACCTGAACCGTGCTTCCGACGTATTTGATTGCAGCATAAGGAAGCGGAATTTTCAGCTGTGCATTGTTGATGGCTTCATTACCGGTGTTTTTTATCTGCACCTTGTATTGAACCTGATCGCCCGGGAGCACGGTAATGCTGGAACCTGTTACCGGAACCTGATTCACGCTCTCTGTAGTAAGAAACCCTTCTACGCCGGGCTCATAAGCATCCACCGCCATACAGATGGAATAAATGATGTATGTATCCTGTGTGGAACTGTAGCGGAATTTGGTACTGCTTTGTCCGTTTCCAATTGTTTGGTTGTTTGCATTAGGAATGGAGAACATACTTATGTCAACACCGGTATTGTTCTTCAGACTCGGATTTCGTGCATTTCCACCTGTAAAGATGGAGCTGTTGAAAAAATTGTCACTACTGTTTGATGCATGATTCAGCAGCTGCCATGAGCTGGTATTAAGCTTCTGAATTTCAAATTTATCTCCGGCAATGGTTACATCACCTTCACCGGCAATCATCCCCAACTTCATATTTACATTTCCGCTGAGCGTGGAATTGAAACCAGATACAGGAAGTTCCCACTGAGCTGCTCCTCCGATTACATAGGCATAACCGTCAAAAACGGTGATGTCGCGTTTAACCATCTTGGAATTTTCATACACCACGACCATTCCCCAGCCCCCATAATACCCGGTATTTCCACCATCACCGGTAGTCAACGCCATATCTGCAAGCCAATATTGACCCAAACCACACTGCTGCACCTGTGAAGTTACTTCTGTGAAAGCCACATACATGTTATCATCACCCGGATAGCGGATTTCGTTTGACAGTGCGGTATATGTGGTGTACGAATCCTGATTAGGACCACGGAACTTAACGGTGCGTTTGGCTATTTCCGTCGCATTGTTGTCTGTACGGGCTGTCCAATAAAGGCCGGCATACAAAACTTTACTGCAAGAAGGTACAGCCCCATTTTCGGTAGAAAAGGTAAGCGTTGATGCAGATGAGTTATTGGTGCCTGAAATGCCATCGGCATCTACCTTTATCATGGTATTGTTGCTGTTCAGGCGGGTGTCAGAATAATTCTGCAATGTCAGATTGGTGTTCCCAATCATCGTATAATCCCCGTTGATGCTATAGATGGTTTTGGTCGGGGAAAAGGCGGAAGTCCGCTGTTTAAACGGGACTCTTACCTGTGCCTGGGCAATTTGCTGAATGCTTAAGCTGAAAAGCATAAGGACAGTCATCCTCACGCAAACGGATGCGAAAAATTGTTTCACGGCTATTATTGATATAAAAGGTTATTTGGGAGAGGACAAACTGTAAAGCACCCGCAGCTGCGTACCAGCGCCCGTAAACGACTGAGCAATCTGCTCTGCGCTGAGACCGGCGGTACAGACAATCAGAATGGTTTGCAATTGATTCAAGGCAGAAACTGCCTCCAGTGATACCGGATTTGAAACTTCCTGAGCATCGCTTATTCGAATACGGATGAGCTGAACATCGGCAAGGCGGGTGTCAGAGAAATTAACAGACGCCAGGGAAGAAGCATCAACATCCAGCACTTTCGCCGCGCCATCGCCGAAAACTTTTAAGCCATCCGGATTTTGGTAGGCAGTGGTTTGGGCATCAAATGCCAGCGATTTTACCGCCTGGGCTGCCTCATCGGAGGAACCCAGATACGTTTCTACAGATGAGAAAGACTGCGCAGAGACATTTCCAGCACAAATCAGTAACAAGATAAAACAAACGAGGGCACAAATTTTATGCCTCAACAAACTGAACGACATCAGCTTCTTAGTAGAAAGATTCATGGCTTAGAAAAAGATTTCTGCAAACAAACCTACTTTCTTACATCAATCAAAATTTTATTTCTGAAATCATTCGGAATTTTTCTGGTGCTACTAAAGTTCGGGGGCTCATCCATTCTGAAATCTTATTGTATGGAAATAAGGATTTAGCAGAAGTATTTTAATTCTTTAATCGAATAATGAACTATTGATAAAACAATAAATTCTTAAAACTTCTGTGTTTATGTTTTTTCCTTTTTATGGAAAATCAGTTTAATTCTGAACAAAAACGACCGAAAAAAAATCCATCATTCTGGCTTGGAAAAAGTGTTACGCAATTGAAATCTTAGATCGTCCGCCTTTGGCGGGACGGAAACGCGTACGGGTAGGAAATTTTCTGCCTCTTCTTAGGTTCATTCCTAAGAGAACGCCTAAATCCCAGAAATCAAATGCCAACTCAGCATCCTGTTCGAATCTAATGTTGGCGACAATACCACCAAAAATCCCTGAGAATAGATTTTGACTTGACGCCCTAAATGCGGACTTTTGCAGTTCAAAGTTCTTATTCTTTATGCGCAGGGTAATCCGGATAAAAGCCATGCAGGCTTTATACACTTATTTCAACAACCGTACGGTTAACCTTGAAGAGTCGCGGCGAAAAGTTGCGGCAGACCTCATCGAAATTCCTGAATTTTATAATGCCGAACCTCTTGAAAAAGATGGATTTAAAGCACTATTACCGGTGTTGCTGGACGACGCTTTCGAAGGAAAATCGGAAGAAAATGAACTTCAGGACAACCAAAAGTGGCTGGCTGGAATGGCTGAAAAAGCAGTTCGAAGCTGGCATGAGGAAAATCAAAAAGAACGAAAAAGAATTCTTGAGGGAATCCAATCAGACATTTTTAAACAGGCTGAAAAAGAAATTTTTTTCTGGCAGGTTTTCCGGGACTTAATCGATACGGTAGAAAAGGAGGAATACAACCGCCAGAATGCCCACCTCAAATCTAAAGCGCCTGCTGAACATACCCTTAAAATTCTCAGGCATCCCATGCTGGCCTTGTTGGATGATGCCTTAAACCCGAAAAAAGGTGCCACTCCAAAAGGCTTTTCGGCCATCAACCAGGAATGGATTATACGCCTGTATCCGGTTTTATTTAAAGAATTACCAGAATATCAGGAATATCAAGACGCGGTTTCCACAACCGAAGAACAAGATACCGAAATCTGGAAAGTGCTGTACCGGAAACTTCTGCGCTCTGAGGTATTCAATGAAGTAATGGAAGAAATCGACCTTCGTTGGAGCGAAAACCGCATCCTGTTGGAGGTTTCTCTAAAGGACACTTTTCGCCATCTGACAGCGGGAGAAAAACCAGCCTTCATCCGCGATGAAGAAGAAAACGAAGAATTCGCTCGATTCTTTAGTCTGCTTTTTGAATCCTGCCTCGAAAATCAGGTGGAAGATGAAAGCCGCCTGGCCTCGGTCATTTCCAACTGGAATTCCGACAGGGTTGCCCTGCTGGATAAATACATCATCCTTTTAAGCATCAACGAAATGCGGAAATTCCCCCACATTCCGGTAAAAGTAACGATGAATGAATACCTCGAAATTGCCAAAGCCTACAGCACACCAGGCTCAAGTTCTTTTATCAATGGCGTGGTGGATCGGTTGGCTGGAATCATGCAAAAAGATGGAACCATCAAGAAATCAGCACGAGGCATGATGGACAACCGCTGATTGCTGTTAAAAAATCAATTTCAAGGATAAAAAAAGCCGTCCGGATTCAAATTTTCAAGGATAAATTGCAAGCCCAATCATTCTAATTCACACCAATGAGCAAATCAGGCAGTATTCTAATCAGCTTTCTGGCCGGAGTGGCAGCAGGCACAGCCATCGGCATTCTTTACGCCCCAGATGAAGGCAAAAACACCCGCGACAAAATCAGTTTCCAGCTCGACCGCTACCGCGAAAAACTTCTCGATATGTTGAAAAAACTGAAAGATCAGTCTGAACTTCCGGTTTCTGCAGCCAAAACCGAAGGAGAAAGAATCATCTCCGACACCAAAGCGGAAGCAGAAAAACTCCTCAGTGATGTGGAAGCCCTAATGGGACAAATCAACCAAATCAAAGGAAAAAATATCTAATCCTGAAGATGCAAAAAGTCCTTTTATTCTCTGTTTGGAGTATTTTCATTCTGTCCTTACAGTCTTGCGACCGCGGACCCTCTGCCAAACAAGCAGAAAATACACAGGTGATACCGGATTCTGAACGACCCCTGCTTGTTTTCCAAGACACTTTGTACCGCTTTGGCACCATCAAGGAAGGAGAGGAAGTAACCCATTCTTACCCGTTTACAAATCAGGGAAAATCCGACCTGCTGATATCCAACGCTTCGGCGTCCTGCGGATGCACAGTGCCGGAATGGCCCAAAGAACCGATCCCACCAGGTGGAAAAGGGACAATCAAAGCTACTTTTAACTCCAGTGGAAAGCAGGGAAAGCAGCACAAGAGAATTGTCATCACCGCAAACACAAAACCCGAGCTTACCGAAATTGCCCTGGAGGGCGATGTGATTCCAAAGCCGGCCGAAAAACCTTAATTTATGCCAACATTCAATTTCGTTCTTCTTCAGGTAAAAGGATTCGATCCTTCCTTGCTTGTAACCATGGGAGCAGCTTTCCTGGTTATGTATTTCTTCATGATCAGGCCGCAGCAGAAAAAGCAAAACGATCAGAAAAAGTTCCTTACTGCCTTGAAGAAAGGCGACAATGTGGTAACAATCGGAGGACTGCATGGCAAAATCCATGAAATTGATGAGCTTACCCTCATTCTGGAAGTTGACCGGGGCATGCGCCTCAAATTTGACCGCTCCGCCATTTCTTTGGATGGCAGCAAAAGAGTGCAGAGCGAAATCACCGCTTAAACCGCTAAACCCATGAAGGTACTATTTCGCTTCCTTCATCATTTTTATCACTCTGCCCTTAAAAAGGAAAAGCGTGATTGGGAAATCATATCCTATTGCATTCTGCTGGCATCGATGTTCTGGTTTTTGAATGCGATGGGAAAAACCTACCACTACAACATTGAGGTTCCCCTTCATTATAATTTCAACAGCAAGAAATTTGTTCCCCTTGAAAGCATGCCTGAATTTGTGGAGGTTCGGGCAGAAGGCCACGGATGGGATCTGCTGCGGGCAATCTGGGCCAAAAGCCCCTCCAAACTTGAAATAAATATTACCAAACCACTTGAGACTTTCGCCCTTTTTCCAGGAAAGTGGCAGGGGAGCATAAAAGAAATGATGCCTTCTGTAAAGCTGGAGGCCGTTTTATCAGACAGCATTTACTGCCGGTTCGACCCCATTGAAACTGTAGAAATTCCCCTCTTTGCAGACCTCACCAATTTTTCGGTCAAATCTGGCTACAGAATCTCCAGCACGGTGAAAATTACGCCGAATTCGGTGCGGTTTACTGGCGCAGCCAGCTTGATTAGAAAATTGCCTCCTCAACTTCCACTCAAAATCAGTGGCCAAAATGTGCAGGAATCTTTCGACCGGAACATAGCACTGGATTTTCAGGAAGAATATCCTAAAAATCAACTCTTACAATATGGCCCCGAAAATGTGAATGTGCATTTTTCAATTCGTTCGGCACTTGAAGATGAATTGCAGATTCCCATTGTGCTGATTAACTCGGATAAAAATCCGAATCTGATTCTGAAGGAAAATAAGATTCTGATTAATTACTTGGTTACCCAAAACGACAGGCAAAAGGTACAGGCATCTGCTTTTAAGATAGTGGCCGATGTGGCTACTTTCAACCCTGCAGACTCAACCGTTGAAATTATAATAAAAAAGCAGCCATCAATCGTGTCGGATGTGCAGCCCTCCAGCCGAAAAATCAGGGTTTATGGCAAGTAATCTCCCCTTTCAGCTTGGCATTACCGGTGGAATCGGAAGCGGTAAGTCGGTGCTGGCTAAGATTTTTTCGCTTCTGGATGTGCCTGTTTACGAATCCGATACCGAGGCCCGGAAACTTTACCTCAAACCCGAAATTCGAAAACAGGTTGAAAACCTTCTGGGTACAAAAGCTTATCGCCCGGATGGACAACCCGACACTGCCTGCATTGCAGCAGAAATTTACGCCCAGCCAAAGCTTAGGGAAAGTCTCAATGCAATATTGCACCCGGCTGTGGGCGCAGATTATCAGACCTGGCTTGAAAAGCAAAGTCATCCATACATATTAAAAGTGGCCGCCCTTCTTTTTGAGGCCGATATTGCCAGCAAGCTGGATTTTACTGCCCTGGTGGTTTCTCCGATGTCTTTGAAAAAGGAACGAGTTTCAGCAAGAGACCCGCAACGGCCTTCCTCACAGATTGATGCCATCATGGAAAATCAGTGGTCGGATGAAAAAAAAATGGCCCTGGCAGATACCATCCTTTACAACGATGAAAACCACAGCCTCATTGAACAAGTAAACCAGCTTAACACCAGAATTCTGCAAATGGCGGGCAAATGAAACAACTGGCATTTTTTATTCTCCTCTGCTATTCGGCAATCAGCGCGGCAGCACCTTATCAGGATACAACCCCAGGTGCAGACATTCGGACCGTTCAGTTTTATCCTGCCGATGCTCAGGCAAGCAATCAACTGGACCTGCCCGTCATTTTTCTCCGTGGAGAAAAGACAATGAGAATGGAATTTGATGAGCTGGGCAGCCAGTATTACAACTACAATTTTAAACTGATCCACTGCAACCGCGACTGGGAGCAATCCATTCTGAATGATTTTGAATTTCTGGAAGGATACAATGAATTTTTCGTGGAAGATTATGCTTTGTCGCTCAACACCCGGACAGCCTACACACATTACACCATCAATGTTCCAAAGGTGAAAGTGAGCGGCAATTATATTTTGATGGTTTACCGCAATCAAAACCAGTCCGAAATCGCGATCACAAGGCGTTTTGTAGTATACGACAACAATGTCACAATTAGTCTGGATCCGAAATTTCCTTTAGACCCGGCATGGCGGTTTACCGGACAGCAAATCGATTTCAAGCTTCTGTATGGTGAATTTCCTTTGTATAATCCTGTGCAAACTGTGGATGTGGTACTCAGGCAAAATGGTCGCTGGGATAATGCCTTCAACAACTTGAAACCAATGTTTCTGAAGGAAGATGAAAAAACGATGGATTATCATTTTTTCAACAATGAAAACTTGTTTCCCGGTTTGAATGAATATCGGGGATTTGATATCCGGAGCTTCCGTTTTCGCGGACAAAACATTGCGGAAACCCGATTCGATAATCAAAAAGCAGAAGCATGGGTGATTCCAGACAAACCCAGAAAACAAACAGCACTTACCCAATGGATTGATGCCAATGGCCGCTTTGTGATTGAGAATTTTGAAACACGGCAAGGTGCTGTAGAAGCTGATTATGTGAACACCTATTTTAGCTTTGAAACCGACAGTGAAGTAAATGGCGACATTTACATTTTTGGCCTTTTGAGTAATTGGACGCTGAATCCTGATTTCAGGATGAAGAAAATTGAAGGCAAAAACCGATATGAAACCATGCTGAAGCTGAAGCAAGGATTTTATAATTACAGCTATGTGCTAGTAAATCCGGGAATGAAAACGGATGAAACAATCTTCGAAGGAACCTACAACCAGGCTGAAAATTTGTACGATGTGATTACTTATTTCCGCCCGATCGGGGCCCGCTACGACCATGTAATTGGGTATGCGGCGGTCGATTACAACAAATTGAGGTAATTTTTTTTAATGCCCTGCCATTAAGCCTTGCAAAACGGCTTGATTGAGTTAGATTTGCAACCCTTTCGCTGCCCGGGTGGTGAAATTGGTAGACACGCGGGTCTCAAAAACCCGTATCGCGAGATGTGCCGGTTCGACCCCGGCCCCGGGTACTAAACCACGCTTACAATGCGTGGTTTTTTTATGCCCGTCAAGGTAATTAACTGAATTTCAAATCATTCGATCGGGATTTACTTCAAGATCAAAAAGTTATTGCCTGCCAAAAAGCAGCCTAAAGCCAGATCAAATTCCGCGTGAGGGGGCGACGCGGAAATCTTCCGCCACTGGCGGGAATTGCAGCAAAGCACCCGGCCTCGCCGCAGGCGGGCACGCCAAAAAAAACAAATCTAATTGTCTGAGCCAGGCAAAAATCCCTCTCAATTTTTTCGCCCTTAGGACCGAATCTGTAGCTTTACGGCCGGGGCTTTTTATTCGCCCTTTCGCCTTGCATCCAAACCTGATCCGCTTTTTCACCGGTCTGATTCCGGTTCTGCTTTTTTGCACTTCGCTCTATGCCCAGCAACCCGGTCCGGCATCGCAGCACTGGGCAGATTCTGTGTATGAGAAAATGAGTCCCAACGAAAGATTGGGCCAGCTTTTCATGGTGGCGGCTTACAGCAACCGCGGCGCAGAACACAAAACCGAAATTGAGAACCTGATTCGCAACCATGGAATTGGTGGGCTGATTTTCTTTCAGGGTGGTCCAGGCCGGCAAGCCCGACTCACCAATAATTATCAGGCCATTTCGAAAATTCCACTTTTGATTGGAATGGATGCAGAATGGGGATTGGGCATGCGCCTCGATTCTACCTTGAATTATCCAAGGCAAATGACATTAGGCGCAATTCAGGACCTTGCGCAGATTGAAGCCATGGGAAAATCCATTGCTAGACAATGCCGGCGACTTGGGGTACATGTGAGTTTTTCGCCAGTGGTGGACATCAACAGCAATCCGGCAAACCCGGTAATTGGATATAGGGCTTTCAGTGAAGACAAAGAATCTGTGGCCACACGCGCGGCGGCTTATGCCCGAGGACTGCAATCAGGTGGTGTAATGGCCGTGGCCAAGCATTTTCCCGGACATGGAGATGCCGATGCCGATTCGCATTACAGTTTGCCGATTATCAACCGCAGCGCACAGCAAATTCGGGAAACTGAACTTTACCCATTTCGCTACCTCAAGGATTCCATTGGCGGTGTAATGGTGGCGCACCTCAGCATTCCTGCACTCGATCCGACGCCCAACACGGCAAGCACCGTTTCCAAGAAAATTGTACATGACATTCTGCTGAAAGAAATTGGGTACAAAGGCCTGGTTTTCACCGATGCCATGAACATGAAAGGACTGAGCAAGTTTTTTCAGCCCGGCGAGTCTGACTTAAAAGCATTGCTTGCCGGAAACGATGTCTTGCTTTTTCCAGAGAATGTGCCCCGCGCGTTTCAGGTGATCAATGCGGCCCTTGCCAAAAGACAAATCCGCTGGAAAGACATAGAGAAAAAGGTAAAGAAAATCCTCGCGTGGAAACACCAGCTTGGCATTCAGGAGAAACAAGAATTAAACCTCAGCAACCTTTATGAAGAATTAAACAAACGGGAAGACAAGCTGCTCATCCGCAAACTCTATGCTTCCTCCCTCACGATTGCCAAAAACCAGGGCAAGTTAATCCCGTTCCGCAACATCGACAGCACGCGATATGCCTCTGTTCTGATTGGGCAGGATGACCCAAAAAACAGTTTTCAAAAGGGATTGAGTTTATACGCTCCTTTCAAACATTTCAGAATTGCGGATAAAGCTTCTTTCGAAAAATTCGAAGAGGTGCTGAAGTCCATAGATGCAGATGTGGTGGTTGTAGGTTTTGGAAAACTCAACAACAGCCTTTCAAAGAACTTTGGAATTGATGCGCAAATGCAGGCATTTGTAAAGGCACTTTCCAAAAAGTCGAAAGTGGTAAGTGTTCATTTTGGAAATGCCTACAGCACAGGTGAAATGGAGAATTGTCCTGCTGTGGTTTCTGCTTTTGAATGGAATGAGAACACACAAACTTTGGTTCCTGAATTGCTTTTTGGGGCCATCACCGCCAAAGGCCACATGCCTGTTTCTGCAGGAAAAACCATCAAATTTGGAGTTGGACATGCTGGAGAAAATCTGGAAAGACTGCATTTTGCCGAGCCGGAAGAAGTGGGCATGCGACCAGAAATGCTGGCACGAATTGATTCCCTGGCCAATGCCATCATTGCAGAACATGCAACGCCCGGTTGCCAGATTCTCGTAGCGAGAGACGGAGCCGTTTTTTACAACAAGTGTTTCGGTTATCAAACCTATGATTCACTGGCACCTGTGAAGAATGAAACCATGTACGACATTGCCAGCATTACAAAAGTGGCAGCCACTTTGCAGGGCGTGATGTTTCTGAAGGAAAGGGAAAAAATAAACCTTGAGGACAAGGCCTCGGATTACCTGCCAGAGCTGAAAGGCACAAACAAAGAGGAAATTTTAATTTCAGAAATACTGGTTCACCAGGCGGGTTTACAACCATTTATTCCTTATTGGAAACGCACGCTCAAAACCAGCGAACTGAGTGAAACCTTTTACTGCGACACCAAAGACAACAACTGGTTTTGCACAGAAGTAGTTCCCGGGCTTTACAGCATGAAAACCATGGAAGACAGCCTTTGGCAATGGATACTTCAATCTGATATGCTTGCGAAAAACAGCAAGGGCGAAAACGAATACAAATATTCTGACCTGGGTTTTTATATGATGAAAATGCTGGTCGAAAGGGTTTTGGATGAACCCATTTCGACTTTTCTGGAAAGGCGGTTTTACAAACCTTTGGGCCTAGAACGACTTTGTTTTCAGCCGAAGCGATATTTTTCTGAAACTGATATTGCCCCTACTGAAAAAGACACCCTTTTCCGGCAAACCCTTGTGCGAGGAAATGTGCACGACCCGGGCGCGGCAATGTTTGGCGGTGTTGCAGGTCATGCCGGGATATTTTCCAATGCCTGGAGTCTGGCCGTGCTGATGCAAATGAATCTTAATTATGGATATTATGGCGGCCGGTATTACCTGCTTCCGCAAACAGTTCCAATTTTTGCCTCGCGGCCATTTCCAAAAAATCGCAGGGGTTATGGTTGGGACAAACCTTATCTCTGGAGCAAGGACGGCCCAACTTCGCCGCTGGCTTCCCAGGAAACATTCGGCCATACAGGTTTCACCGGCACCTGTGTATGGGCCGATCCCAAATACCGACTTCTGTTTGTTTTTCTCTCCAATAGGGTTTATCCGGATGCAGAAAATGCAAAGCTGATTAAGGAAAACATCCGCCCAAGAATCCACGACATGGTGTATCAGGCCAGGGTGAATGAGGATTTAGCACCTCAATAGCGAAACATTTAAAATTCAAAAAAAACAATCCGATTTGAGGCACTATCCTATTTTTGCCCGAATCGCAAAAAAGTCTCCTTATGGAAGAATCATCAAAAAAATTCCTTTACTCCTACATCAACAACTTCTCCCCTACCGGTTTCGAGGAAAGCGGTCAGCGGATGTGGCTGGATTATCTTAAGCCTTCCATTGACACCTACATTTCCGATGCCTATGGTTCGGTGGCCGGTGTCATAAATCCAGATGCACCCTATAAAGTTGTGATTGAAGCCCACGCC
>CANETC010000082.1 GCA_947441055.1 Cytophagaceae bacterium
AGAACATCAGGGTGGGGTATAAGCTGCCATTGGATAAGTTTCCGCTCACAGACTGGACCTCCGTGGATGCGGCCTATGCAGCTACTTATTTATGGAATGCGGCGCCCCTTGGTTTGACGGATGATTCTGCCCGTTTCCTTGGAAACCGGATTGAAAACTCAAGGGAAATTTCAATCAATGGCCGACTCGATTTTGTGAAGTTGTACAACAAAGTGAAGTGGCTAAACAGCATCAACAATCCGAAGCCAAAGCCTAAAAAACCGGTGAGTCAGGCCGATGATAAAAAGACGCCGGACAAGAAAGCCGCACCGGTGAAAAAACCAGAAAAGAAGAAAACCAAGGCCCAACTTGCCAAGGAGAAAAAAGAACTCAAACTGAAAGAAGCGAGAGAAAAAGTTGTCAACGACAGTTTGAAAAAAGCAGGAGTGAAGGTTCCGAAATTGCCGAAAAAAGAAACAGGCAAAGAAGATACAGCCAAGAAGAAAATGCCGGAACTCAAACTTGTAAAGGCAGTGGTTCGGGCAATCATGTCGCTGCGGAACATCAATGGATCCATTACCCAGACAGAAAATACGGTGCTTCCAGGTTTCACACAAACCGTGGATAATTTTGGGAACAACCGTTTGACCGATGCTCCTGGTTTTCCATTTATTCTGGGAGACCAAAATCCAAACATCCGGATTCAGGCTGGGAAAAATGGTTGGCTATCCGAAAGTCCGGACCAGAACCAGCTATTTACCCAAAGTCGTACCATTAACATGACAGCCCGGGCAACAGTGGAACCATTTAAAGATTTCCGGGTGCAGGTGGATTTAAAGCGGACGGAGACCGATACCTACAACGAAAACTATCGCACCGACGCCGATACTTCGGGCATTCTTTTGCGCGGTGCAGACGGAAATCCACTTTACATTTCTCAGACACCTTCCAGACTTGGCTCTTATTCGGTATCCATGATTGCCTTGAATACCGCCTTCACAAACAACGATCCCAACAACCGAAACCGTTCGCCGGAGTTCAATACATTCGAATCAAATCGGGATATCATTCAGGATCGCACAATTGCTGCCGGAACGGTAAAACCGAATGGCCCTGAGGAACGGGATTCATTGTATAAAAAGGATGGCCAAACCATTTTGATTCCTTCCTTCATTGCGGCTTACACGGGTCAGTCTGCGCAAACAGTTGGACTCACGGCATTCCCGCGGGTTCCGATGCCAAACTGGCGTTTGGATTATGCCGGACTTACGAAGGTTCCAGCCTTGGCCGAGATGTTCTCTAGCATCAATCTGTCTCATGGTTACACTTGTACCTATACTGTTGACCAGTTTACATCCTCACTTAAATACGGCGGCGATCAACTTTTGCTTTCCCGCGGCAAGGATATTATCCCTACTGAAAAGTCTGAAACCGGTGTTCTGCTGCCAGCTTACAACATCAACCAGGTTACCCTGGTGGAGCGTTTCTCCCCATTGGTTGGAATCAACATTCGCACCAAGAAAAAAATCACACTTAAATTCGATTACAACAAAGACCGGACAGTGATGATGAATACCTCCAATGCCTCGCTTACAGAGCAACGCACAAAGGAATTTACCTTCGGCGCAGGTTATCAGAAATCAGGTATGAAACTCCCATTCCGGATTCAGGGACAACAGGTGGTGTTGAAAAATGAAGTCACCATGCGCTGCGACATTACCTTCCGAAGTTCTCAGAACATTCAGCGCTTTTTCCGTCAGGCGCATGCCTATCAGTCGGGTTCAATTGAAGAACTGCAAATTCGACCAACCTTAAGTTATGTTTTCAACCAGAGGCTAAACCTACAGGCATACTTCAGTTATGTCTCCACCAATCCATTTACTTCCAATTCATTCCCAACCAAAACAACGCGTTTTGGTATTCAGCTCAGGTTTAGTCTAAATTAAAAACTTCTTTACAACTAAAAATTGGGTAGTTGATAATCAATTGATTAAATGTAGTTTATTTTCATTTTAAGAACACTGGCTTTGCAGCGCCTATTCGAAAACAATCATTGTAGTTAGTAAACTTTATTTTCTTTTTCCCCCGCAAAGCGGGATTTCGTGCCGAAGTTTGCGGCACTCAACTTGATAAATAAGCCAAAAAATTCTTCAGAGGACGCTAAAGGCGTTCCAAGAAAATTCGATCGGCCTCTGCGAGGGCCACATCTCCTCCGCGAATTTTCTTCCTCCCCGCACTGGAAAGGTAACTCAAAAAGAAAAGCCGGATTTGCTAAAAATCTGGCAATCCATGCAAAAAAAAGGTGTTGTAAGCGGGGCGTTGGAGACTAACTGGTTTACTTATGGTTTCAAAATAAACTTATAGATGTAATTGGCTTAGGTTTGGGCAAATTTTCAGAATCCTTTAAGATCTTTGTAATCAGCTCAGCAGACTGGTCGGCATAGGAAATCCGAATTGGCATCTGGTTTTGAAGCCAGTCTTCAATTTGTGGAGAATGCTTTTTCTTAAGGGACTTGATTACCGGAATGCCCATATTTTGTAGGGCTGCCGCATTGCACTGTTGTTCGTACTGATTTTTCATGGGGATTACCATCAGGCTTTTTCCCATAAACAAGGCTTCTGCCGGAGTTTCAAATCCTGCGCCGCATAAAATCCCTTTGCTGGCGGCCATGCTTTGCAAAAACTTTTGGTTTTCAATGGGTTGAAAAGAAATGTTTTTAAAGCGGAAAGGCCTTGGACAATGTTTTGAGAATACCTGCCAGTTTTCTTCTTTGAAATCGGATAAGACCTTTATGATCCTTTCATTGTCATAAGCAGGAAGATAAACCGTGATGTGGTCGCCGTTTTTCACCTTCAGATTCCGGACTTCTTTTCGGATTACGGGTGTGAAAATGTTTGGGGAATAAGACTGAAAATGAAATCCATAACCCTTTTGAACCGGCGCATAATTGGCTAAGACCAGCTTACCCATCCAATCCTTTTTATCGGGTTTGGGGGTGTTTCCATGAATTACCGCATACTGATGACTCAGAGAAATGCAGGGAACTCCCTTTAATCTGGCGGCCCATGCTGAAACAGGTTCAAAGTCATTGATTACCAGGTCGTATTTTTCTATTGGAAGTTCACGGACTTCCGTAATGAATTTTCTGGTCAGGCATTTTTTGAATGTGTTGATGAAATCCACACCACCGCCTTTTCCAATGATAAAGCCCATTCCATTAAGCTTGTAATCTTCTGGAATTCCGAGGCTGACATCAGATTGAATTCCGGAAATTAAAATATCGGCATCTACTTGCTGCTGAAGAATAGGAACAAGTTCTCTGGCTCTTGCAATGTGTCCGTTACCGGTTCCCTGAATAGCGTAGAGTACTTTCAAAATCAATCTTTAAAAGAGTCTCATTTTTTTCGAGAAGCTCATTTTTCAAAACATTAAACAATTCTGCGGAATCTGGCTCTTCTTCTTCCGGACTAAAATCTTCCTCACAATGTTTGTAAAGCGTCCATTTTCCGTCATTGTATTCAAGGGAGGTCAAATTTTCAATCCAGTCGCCTGAATTCAGGTACCGCACATGGCCGTTTTTGACTGGAACCAATTTATCTGCCGGCTGGTGAATATGTCCGCAAATTACTGTGCTGAAGCCCTGGTCGGATGCAATCTGGGCAACCGTGTCCTCGAATGAATTGACGAAGGAGACCGCTTTTTTTACCGACTTTTTAATGCGGGTAGCAAATGAAATACGCTGTCTGCCCAATCGAAGCAGAAAGAAATTAACAGCAGAATTCAATAAAATCAGAAGGTCAAAGCCTACTGCGCCAAGTTTTGCCAGCCACCTTGAATGTTGCATGGTGACATCGAATGCATCGCCATGGAAAACCCAGACTTTTTCGCCACCAAGTTCGAGTACTACTTTATTTTGAACTGATAGGTTGCCAAGTTGAGTCCCGACAAATCGACGAACAGTTTCATCATGGTTGCCGGGTACATAATAGACCTTGGTTTTTTTACTTAGGAAAGTGAAAATCCTTTTGATGATTTTCATGTGGCTCGCTGGCCAGTACTTCTTTTTAAACTGCCAGATATCGATGATATCCCCGTTTAAAATCAAAATTTCAGGTTTGATCGATTTGAGGTAGCTGTCCAGCGCTTTTGCATTGCTTGCAGAAGTTCCAAGGTGGACATCCGAGATTACCACAATCTCCACTTTACGCGAATGCTCGAAATTAATTCTGCTTTTCATGGTTTAAATTCCTAGCAGAAAAAAGGTTCGGAGTGTTCTGTATGTACTCAATTTTTGTCCGGAAACATTTCAGGTTCCCGAAACCAAAGCAATAATCTTAATGTTACCGGAATGTATTACCAGTATTAGGTCTTCATTAACTTTCCGGAGAAACCAGAGTCAATGAATTTGCCTAAAGGCAATGAGGTAGCAATTATATGCTGAAACTCTCTCCGCAACCGCAAGTGCGGTTGGCATTCGGATTCAAAAACTGAAATCCTTTTCCGTTCAATCCATCCGAAAAATCCAGTGTAGTTCCTGCCAGATATAAAACAGATTTCTTGTCCACCACCAGTTTTATGCCCTGGTCTTCGATTACTTTGTCGTTTGCCTGAAGGGTTTCATCAAAAGTAAGGTCGTACATCAGGCCAGAACAACCGCCACCTTTTACACCAACACGCACATGGAAATCTTCTCCTCTGTTCTCAGAACGCTTGATTTCCAATATTTTGTCCTTTGCTTTATCAGATACTAGTATCATCCGGAATGTGAGTTTAATAGTCTTACAAAACTACCTATAAAAACCGTACCAAATTTCTTTTCATCGCACAGGAATTTTTGAATGAAATTTTGCTAGTTTTGCACCCTTATTTCTAAACGCTAAAATTTCAAAAGAAATTGGGCAAAACAATCACTAAATCAGGCAGGATTTCATTCGCTTCCGTGAAGCCCGCCATCGATTATCCAGATTTTCTGGATGTTCAACTACAATCGTTCAAGGACTTCTTTCAGTTGGAAACACCTGTGGAGAAGCGTACAGCGGAAGGCCTTTTCAAGGTGTTCTCCGAGAACTTTCCTATTTCAGACAGCCGGGACAACTATGTGCTGTCGTTCATTGATTATAATGTAGACCCACCGAAGTACTCTTTAGAAGAGTGCATCGACCGTGGTCTTACTTATTCTGTACCACTGAAAGCCAAACTTAGGCTTGAGTGTAAGGATGAGGACAACGAGGATTTTCAAACCATCGAGCAGGAAGTGTTTTTGGGAAATATCCCATACATGACCGGTCGTGGTTCCTTTTGTATCAATGGCGCGGAGCGTGTAATCGTTTCTCAGCTGCACCGTTCACCTGGTGTGTTCTTTGCTCAGAGCAAGCACACCAACGGAACCAAGCTTTATTCTGCCAGAATTATTCCTTTTAAAGGATCCTGGATTGAGTTTGCTACCGATGTGAACAATGTGATGTATTCCTACATCGACAGGAAAAAGAAATTTCCAGTTACAACCCTGCTTCGTGCAATTGGTTACGGTTCTGACAAAGACATCCTTGATCTATTCGGTCTTTCTGAAGAAATCAATGTAAACAAAACCAACCAGAAGAAACTTTTGGGTCGCAAGCTTGCTGCAAGGGTTCTGAAATCCTGGACAGAAGATTTCGTGGATGAGGATACCGGTGAGGTAGTTTCCATCGCCAGAAACGAGGTTCTTCTCGACCGCGATACCATTATCCAAGAAACTGACCTTGAGGTAATTATGGATTCAGGTTCCAAGTCGGTGATTGTTCACCGCGAGGATGTGAATGCTACCGATTACACCATCATTTACAATACGCTTCAAAAAGATCCTTCCAACTCTGAGAAGGAAGCCGTTGAGCAGATTTACCGCCAGCTCCGCAACACGGATGCACCGGATGAGCAAACTGCCCGCGACATTATTCACAACCTATTCTTCTCCGACAAGCGTTATGATCTCGGTGAAGTAGGTCGGTATAGAATCAATAAGAAACTCGGTCTTTCTACCGCATCTACAGTGCGTGTTCTTACCACCGAGGACATTATCATGATTGTGAAATACCTCATCGGTTTGATCAACTCAAAGGCCGTTGTGGATGATATTGACCACCTTTCTAATCGTCGTGTTCGTACAGTAGGGGAGCAGCTTTACGCCCAGTTTGGCGTAGGTCTTGCCCGTATGGCGCGTACCATCAAAGAAAGGATGAATGTGCGTGACAACGAAGATTTCAAGCCAGTTGATTTGATCAATGCTAGGACCTTGTCTTCTGTGATCAACTCATTCTTCGGAACCAACCAGCTTTCTCAGTTCATGGATCAGACCAATCCTCTTGCGGAGATTACGCACAAGCGTCGTCTTTCAGCACTCGGGCCAGGAGGACTTTCCCGTGAGCGTGCAGGTTTTGAGGTTCGTGACGTACACTACACGCACTACGGTCGTCTTTGTACCATCGAAACGCCTGAAGGTCCAAACATCGGATTGATTTCATCACTTTGTATTCATGCCAAAGTAAACGGCATGGGCTTCATTGAAACTCCTTATCGCCGTGTTAAAGATGGTGTGATCGAAGTTAATAAGCCTGTTGAATACCTAACTGCGGAAGAAGAAGATGGCCACAACATTGCACTTGCAAAGGCCAAACTTTCGGACACAGGTGAATTCTTGCAAGACCGTGTGAAATCCCGTTTTGAAGGTGATTTCCCATTGGTTGAGCCGCAAAACATCACTTATATGGATGTTGCGCCCAATCAGATTGTGTCGATTGCCGCATCTATGATTCCATTCCTGGAGCATGATGACGCCAACCGTGCATTGATGGGATCAAACATGCAACGCCAGGCAGTTCCGCTTCTTCGTCCGGAAGCCCCAATTGTGGGAACTGGTCTGGAAAGTCGTGTAGCAGAAGATTCTAAAACATTGATTTCTGCTGAAGATTCAGGTGAGGTTATTTATGTGGATGCAACCAAAATTGTAATCCGCTACGACCAGACCGATGACCAGCGCATGGTTGAGTTCGATAACGACATCAGAACCTATAACCTAACCAAATTCCGCCGTACCAACCAGGATACTTGCATCAACCTTCGTCCGATTGTGAACAAAGGAGATAAAGTTGTTGGAGGTCAGGTGCTTTGCGAAGGATATGCAACACAAGGCGGTGAACTTGCCCTTGGACGCAACATGATGGTTGCTTTCATGCCATGGCAGGGTTACAACTTTGAAGATGCGATTGTAATTTCTGAGAAAGTTGTTTCTGACGATATTTTCACTTCCATCCACATTGAAGAATACGAGCTTGAAGTTCGTGAAACCAAGCGTGGAGAAGAAGAACTGACATCTGAAATTCCAAATGTGAGTGAAGATGCGGTTCGTAACCTTGACAAGGACGGCATCGTTCGTGTGGGTGCGGAAGTTCGCGATGGCGATATCCTTGTGGGTAAAATCACACCAAAAGGAGAAAGCGATCCAACGCCGGAAGAAAAACTACTTCGTGCCATCTTTGGTGACAAAGCTGGTGATGTGAAGGATGCTTCAATGAAGGCGCCTCCATCCATGCGTGGCGTAGTTATCGATACCAAATTGTTCTCTCGTCCGCGCAAGGATAAAGACCTTAGGGCAGCTTCCAAGAAAGATTTGGATGTGCTTAAAGGCCGTTATTCCAAAGACTTGATTGAGCTTCGCACCAAGGCCATCGACAAATTGCTTTCCATCATTGAAGGCAAGGGTTGCAAAGGCATCAAGCACAAATTCGGTGATGAAATCATGTCTAAAGGCGTGAAATTCAGCCGGAAGAACATTACAGAAAACCTTTTCCCTGAGAAAAATCCATATAGGGACGAAAGCAATTACAATGTACAGGAAGAAGCCAACCTCATCGCAGATGTGGTGCTTGAAAACTGGACAGATGATGCCCGTCTCAACAAAATGGTTTTTGACTTGGTGAAAAACTATGTGAAGAAACGCAACGAGGTTGCCGGTCGCTTCAAGCGCGAGCGTGTTGCCATCGAAGTTGGAGACGAGTTGCCAACAGGCATCGTGAAATTGGCCAAGGTTTATATCGCCAAGAAGCGTAAGCTGAAAGTGGGTGATAAGATGGCGGGTCGTCACGGAAACAAAGGTGTGGTTGCCCGTATTGTGCGCCAGGAAGATATGCCATTCCTTGAGGATGGAGCTCCTGTGGACATTGTACTTAACCCGCTTGGTGTACCGTCTCGTATGAATATCGGTCAGATTTATGAAACTGTTCTTGGATGGGCAGGTCGTAAGCTTGGTCGTAAGTATGCCACCCCGATTTTCGATGGTGCTACTGAGGCGGAAGTATCTGCTGAACTTGCCGAAGCCAATTTGCCTTCATTCGGTCGTACTTATTTGTATGATGGACTTTCAGGCGAGCGTTTCGATCAAAAAGTAACCGTGGGCATTATCTACATGCTGAAACTCGGTCACTTGGTAGACGACAAGATGCACGCCCGTTCTATCGGACCATACTCTCTTATTACGCAGCAACCGTTGGGTGGTAAGGCACAATTCGGTGGACAGCGTTTCGGAGAAATGGAGGTGTGGGCACTTGAAGCATTCGGTGCATCTCACATACTTCAAGAAATCCTGACCGTGAAATCGGATGATGTAATCGGTCGTGCGAAGGCTTACGAAGCCATCGTAAAAGGCGAAAACATGCCGAGGCCAAACATCCCGGAATCATTCAATGTATTGGTGCACGAACTTCGTGGCCTTGCACTGGAGATCACTCTCGACTAAGGTTCTTATTGAATATTCTCTTTCAAAAGGTCCCGCTGAAAAGCGGGACCTTTTTTTGTAGTTCTATTTGGCCGCATATTTCGTAAAGACGCAAAATGCCTGCTAGGATTGGATATGGGTGGTTGGATCATATCCGTAGAGACGCAAGATGCCTGCCACGATTTGGCGTGGTTGCGTCTCTACAACCGAGAACTGAAATTCCACGATTTGGCGTGGTTGCGTTTCCACAATGACAAATTCATGCCACGATTTTGGTTGTAAGGGCGTTTCCGTCCCGCCAAAGGCGGACGAGACTAGTGCAATACGCCTCTACGCCTACGGAAATACAGATTTTTCCGCAAACCTGCATGCCTGCTACGATGCCGCGTGGTTGTAAGGGCGAATTGCAATTCGCCCCTACGGAAATACAGATTTTTGGGCAAATGACTCGTCCTAAAATAAGTTTACGGTTTAATTGATTTAGCGTTGTCGCGTTTTTATAACTGAGAATTATCTGCCAATGGTGAGATAGGAAATACCTGACCAAAAAAATATTTATGCTATTTTTGAAAAAGCGAAAGTCTCTATCCAATGAAACCTGCTCTTCAGATTAACCTTAGTTTTCAACAAATCCTGGCTGTGGTTCGGCAACTACCTGCTGAACAGAAGCGTAAACTTAGCAAGGCGCTTGAGAAGGATATTATTGATTCAAAGCTCTCAAGGCTATTAAAGACATTCAAAACCAATAAAATAACAGAGGATGAAATCCTGAATGAGGTGGACTTCGTGAGAGGTAAGCTTTATGGAAGTAAAAAAGATTAGAGTAATTTTTGATACCAATGTCTGGATTAGCTTTTTAATAGGAAAGAGGCTTTCCCGGATGAAATCTTTTATTTCTGACGGTACTATTCGGATTATCATCTGCCACCAAATTTTGCAGGAGCTAAAAATTGTTACTGCGAGAGAAAAATTCAGGGCTTACTTTCCCCAGCAGGATGTTGAGGAGTTTTTGGATTTGTTGGAAAGCATTGGTGAAATGACTGACATACAATCAAAGCATTTTCAATGTCGGGATTCAAAAGATAATTTTCTTCTGGATTTGATCGATTTTTCTCAAGCTGATTTTTTGGTTACTGGCGATAAAGACCTTTTGGAGTTGAATCCATTTCTTCAGGCGGAAATTTTGACTCCGATTGCATTTGAAAATCAAATCAAAAGATTGTAAAGTTTGTTCATTCTAGATGATTCCTTTTACAAAGGGATGGTTCGCTAAAAAACTCTTTTTGGATAGTCTCAATCCCGCGAATTTACTGCCATGATTGGGCGTGGTTGGATTATATCCGCAGAGACGCAAGATTTTGCGTCTCTAAAACCGAGAACTGAAATTCCACGATTTAGCGTGGTTGTTTCTTTACAGGAAACAATTAATTTATCATGCCCCCAGGGAAGCCAGAGAAATCACATTAATCCCGTCACTGCGGGTGTAGCTGATCCCTGTTCCTGTGATGATGTTAAGAGATTTTGGAGGTTTAATATGGGTGTCCAGTATCGATACGAGTCTGTTGAGATTCCTGGCTGCCTCGTCTGTTTGCCCTGTTCCCAGCTTAATTTCAAAGGCACACCAATCGCCATTGTATTTTTGAACAATGCAGTCAATTTCCAGCCCACTTGCATCGCGGTAATGATATACATTGGCGTCATTCGCCTGTGCATACACACGGAGTTCGTGCGTTGCGAGCGATTCAAACAGGAAACCGGTAAATTTTACATCATTAAGCAGGGAGGTTTTATCTGCACCTAATGCTGCAACAGCCAGTGAAACATCGGTAAAATGACGCTTGGGCGCTTTGCGCAAAGCATACGAAGAACTAATGTGGGTATTCCAGGCCGGTTGGTCTTCCAGAATCATCAGACGGTTGAGGGCATCGAGGTAGTCGTAAACTGTGGGGCGGGTTATTCCACGGTTTTCTTTTGCGCCTATATCCTTTTCCAAAGAAGAAATATCTACCAGTGTGGATGTGTTTCTGGCAAGGGATCGCAGCAAGGACCTCACTTTGACCGGATCTCGCTTTACATTCGAAACACGGCTCATATCCACCTCAGCAAGGAACTCAATATAAGCCCGGTTCAGATCTGCCGCTTGGGAGGTGTTTTTATTTAGGATGGACGGAAATCCTCCGGCAATGATCTGCTCAACAATAAAGTCCAGATCGGTTGGTTGATCAAAAATGTCAATTTTTCTCCCTTCAAATAAATCAGACAGTCTGATTTTGCCGGATGAAAACCCCAGCTCCTGCCAAGACATGGTCCGCATTTCCACAATCGTAAACCGGCCGGCGCCGGAGTGCATTTTTACCGTTTCCTCTGGATTGGCTGAACCCGTGAGGATGAACTGTGCATTTTCCTGACGGTCATCAATTTCGTGTCGGATGTGGTCCCAAAGTTTAGGCTGTACCTGCCATTCATCAATAAGGCGGGGCGTGTCACCCATCAGCAACCTTTTTGGAGCAGAATTCATAAGAGCATCAACTTGATCGTCCCTGTCTACTTGCAATATGCTTTGGGACAGTTGCTTTGCCGATTCAGTTTTGCCGCAGGCCTTGGCACCTTTTATCAGTACAGCACCGGAAGAATAAAGTTTACGATGCAGTTCTTTATCTGTAATGCGTTCCCTATACTTCATCATAGTGTGACAAATCTACAGTCATTTTACAAAAAAGTAGTTATTTAATTTATAAAAAAACACATAATTCCTTTACAGATTTATACGAAACCTCCCAAAGTCGGCAAACGGATAAAAACCAGTGGATTGAAAAGTAGAGACTCAATCACGCCGAATCGTGGTAGGAATCTTGCGTTTCTACTTAGATAAATTTCTGCAGCTTTATAGAGTTCGAATGTCTGAAGCCAAATGAATTTAGTATAAAGATTCCGTACTGTCAGTGTTATCCGGTTCATCAGCGATTCCGCCCTTTTTATCTGCATCACGGATTAAACGAATTGAGGGATTTCGCGGATTATTTCTGTTTCGTACGAGGATGGAGAAGGGCAGGGGTAAATTGAATTGAAAATCCGTGTCATCAGCGTAATCCGGTTCATCTGTGTTTCTGCCTTTTTTGTCTGCATCACAGATTAAACGGATTGAGGGATTTTGCGGATTATTTTTGTTTCGTTCGTGGATGGGGAAGAGCAGCGGTAAATTGAATTGAAAATCCGTGTCATCAGCGTAATCCGGTTCATCTGCGATTCCGCCCTTTTTATCTGCATCACGGATTAAACGAATTGAGGGATTTCGCGGATTTTTTAGGCTGCGGCAATCTTAAGAGGCTGAAAATTTTCAGCCCTTACTATTTTCGATGATGTTACTCGTCCTAGAAAAAGGTTTGATGTTTCTTGATTGATCCTGAAACAAGTTGACGCATGTTAATGAGGTAGGGGCTGAAAATTATCAGCCCTTATGGTTTTCTGTGTTGAAATATTTTTCGCGCACGATCTTGATTTTATTTAGGCGAAAGACCAAAAAAAATCTGGATTAAAATTTTCCTAATTCATTTGAAGTCATCCAATAAATAAAAATTTCCTGCCTTGATTCAGTGAGAATAATCTACCTGACCCAGATAATCTTGATGTTTATTTTTTGGTCTGATCAAAAATAACTGGGCGCTCCAGTAATATAAAAATCTGCTAAAAACACAATAATTATCATATACCATTTTTGTTTCGTTTAAATAATAATTTATCTA
>CANETC010000083.1 GCA_947441055.1 Cytophagaceae bacterium
CCGGTTTTGTCGTAGCCGGTGGTTCGCTGCTGTAGAAATTCCTCCAGCATTCGATTGTCAAGATGAACCGGCATGTCCAAAGGAACAGCATCCACCGTCATTTGCAGCAGATTCAGCATCCGCCTTCCATCGCCACCGGAATGCAGAATAATGGCTTCTGATTCCAGAATTTTTACGGCCCTTTGCTTGAGAAACGAATCGTTTTCCAGGGCATAAGCAAGCATGGATTCCAATGAATCTCGGGTATGATCCCGGAGGATCAAAACCTGACACCTGGACAAAAGGGCGCGGTTTACTTCAAAGGAAGGATTTTCTGTGGTAGCACCGATGAGGATGATGTGTCCGGACTCAACTGCACCTAGCAAGGCATCTTGTTGGGATTTATTAAAACGGTGAATTTCATCGAGAAACAGGGTAAGTCGGCCTTGAGTTTCTGCCCTTGCGATGCATTCGCGAACTTCCTTTACACCGGCAGAAATGGCCGAGAGATACACAAAGGGAATGCCCAAACCCGCAGCCAGCAATCGTGCAAGACTTGTTTTACCAGTTCCCGGAGGTCCCCAAAAAATGATGGAAGGCAGGCGACCAGATTCCAGCCAATTACGCAATGGCTTTCCTTCGCCGGTAATGTGTTCCTGCCCGAAAACCTGATCGAGATTTTGTGGCCGCAATCGCTCTGCCAGTGGTGGAATGCCCGTATTCATGGAGGGCAAGATAAGCAGGGTTTGGGTTGACTTTTAATGCTTTTAAACAACTAAATTAATTTTCGTTGATAAGCAATTGCTTATTGGGAATTGAAATTTTGAATCTTAAGCATGCTGGCTTTGCAGCGCCGATCCGAATACAATCATCCTAGCTGCTATCCTTTATTTTCTTTTTCCCCCGCAAAGCGGGGTTTCGTGCCGAGGTTTGCGGCACTCAACTTGATAAAGAAACCAAAAAATTCTTAAGAGGACGCCAAAGGCGTTCCAAGAAAATTCGATCGGCCTCCGCTAGGACAACGGTTCCTCCGCGAATTTTCTTCCTCCCCGCGCTGGAAAATTGTCTGCTATTAATAAGGGCCGGATTTGTTACAGCTGAAAATTTGAATCAAGGGTTTATTGTTGTAATAAATTGGAGCGTTGAGGACCAACTGGTTTACTATGGGTCATAAAGTTTTTTGAATTTCCCTCGAAATGGGATTGCTGCGGCCGGGATGGAAGGGGCTCGGTAGCGACTGGCTGAGCGAAGTCGAAGCATTGGCGCTACGGAAGCGAAGCGTACCCCCGAACAGCCCGAAAAGCCGCCCAAAAAACTAGGACAGAAAAGTTCTCAGAACCAAATGGTTGCGCCGCTCATCAACCAGGAAGCCTGTCTGGATTGGGCACCATTGCCTTCGCTGAAAATATTGCCCTGAGAAAAGAACTGCCGGCCTTCAATGCGGAACAAGGCATTGGCCGACAACTTTATGTTCCAGCAAAGTCCGGCGCTGCCAGTGCGAAAACCGGTGCCAAGCATTTCCGGAATCAAATCGATCATGACATTTTTGGGATCGTGGAAATACTCAAGACGCGCCGACAAAGAGTGCTTTTCCGAGAACCGATACCGAATGCAGACATTCGACTGCAACCAAATTGCGCGGCGAATGGCCCAGGTTTCGGCATAATCCTGTATGCCGCCGTAGACACAAACCGTGGTTGAAATTTTGCCATCGGGATTGAAAATCCAATACAGATCGCTAAACCAGCGCATGCGTTGATTTTCACCTTTTATACCCGGAACACCGCGGCGCTCATCGCCAATAAAAGTATTCCAGTTGATCAGATTAATGGAATTGGGTCTCCACTCCAGCTGAGAACCAAAAGCGAGACTTTCATTTTTATCGCGAATCTGCTGCCAGCCATTGAGCAGGTAGAGGCTAAGATTGATTTTTGAGGAAAGCGGCATAGACAATTTTGCACCGCTGAGGTAGTACGGCACATATTCTGGCGCCAGACTCCGGCTGTACATGAGGTGGTCGCGGCTGATGCAACTCTCATTGGAATAAGGCGAACTCAGAACGCCGGCATCAATCCAGATTTTCTTTTTTACAGATATCTGGTAACCCACATTGGCCTCGACCAAATAGGCCAGACTGCCATTTTCACCAGCGTAATTGGCATCCATATAAGTTCCGAAACCCGGCATCAGCCTGGCCCTGAAGCGGTCTTTTGCATAGCGAAAATCTAACAGCGCAAGGTTTACATTCAATTCGCGGTTGCGGTTCATGCTCACGAAATAAGGCAGCTCATTTTTGTGGCCTTTGGCAGAAAACCAGCCGGCATACAAATCCAGATAGGCGCCAATACTAAGGTCCTTTACCTTTTCGCCGGTCGTAGTATCCGGCATTGCGGGATTTACCACCTGGGCCTGAGCAGCAAAATAAAGCCCATTGAAAACGAACAATACTGCCAAGGCAAACAGCCTAATAATTTTCATCTAGCTTTAATTTTCTGCGATTTTACAAAATCATTTTCACCTAAACATTCAAATTTCCCTTCGGCTCAGAAGAGAAATAATACCGCTGAATTAGAAAATAGGATGCTAGAAGAAAAGCACCCGCCAAGGCAAGAACTGATATTTTGTACATAATGGCGAAGCCTGCTCCAAAAAAAGTTAAAGGCAAAATCCGCTCGCTGGTTTTTTGAATTCCCCCTGAAAAAAAACGAAATGCACTTAAAAAATACGGCAAACTGAGTAGAAAAAACGGTGCTGAAATCCAATAAATCCAGCCGAATTCACGGGGCATGGACCGCCAGAGCATTAAAAACTCAGGCGCCAAAACCGGCAGCCAGGAAAGTAATTGCATGGAAAACCGTTTTCCATTTGTCCATGGCAGATTTCTGAGCAGAGGCAATTCCCATTCGAAGTTGAAATAAATTTCAGTTAGTCCGAGATGGGCAAAACCTGCCAGTAATATTGCGAGTGAAATAAGTCTTTCGTCGTAAGTGTCTGTACTGCTAAGCGCAATGCTGCCAAGCAAGAGGAAGCCGGACAACAGTTTTGTGATGAAAAATAATGCCGGCTCATTGTTCAGAAGTTTTCTCAAAAAATAAAAGGAATGCCCTTTCAGCAAATGCAAAAATGCGGGAAGCCTAAAACCCAAACCCAATGATTTGTCGGAGGGATTCCGAATTTGCCGAAGCCAAAAAAGGGCCGGCAGAAATAAAGCAGCAATAAAAAACAGGCAAATCAGCAAAATGCTTCCATAGCCATGAAGCAAGAAAGCACGCCACAAAATGAGCAAGGCGAAAACCAGCACAGGCTGCAAGAGAAGAAACTGAACCCTGACAAAAGCACCAATCTGGCTTGAAACTGGAAAAAGCCTGAATGCAAGCAAAAAAGTATTCTCATCCTTTTTAAGCTGAGACGAAACATAAAACAGGGTTTTCAGGGTGTAAAGTGTCCAGGGAAGGAAATAAGCCAGAAGCAAAAAAACAGGACTTAAGGCCGCAATATTGGCGAGGTCAAGGTGACTTTTCGGGGTAAAAAGTCCGAATAAAACCAAGCCCAGAATCAGAAAAAAACCGCTGTTTTCCCTGTAATACTTTTCCGCTAAAAGCTTTTGGAGCAAGGGATTAATCATGCTTGCAAGGGAAGAATTTTACCGCCTTCCACCTGAAAAACAGCATCTGGAGAAAGTTCGCTTGGGTCGAAATCCTGGTGGGAAGAAATCAAAAAAGAAACGCCCTTTTCATTTCTAAAATCAGCAATCAATCTGGTAAGGATTTGCACGGAAACCTGGTCGATGGTGATAAGCGGTTCGTCCAGCATAATCAGTTCCGGTTTGCCCAGAAATGCCATGGCGAGCGACAGTTTTTTCAACATGCCACTAGAATAAGTGCCACAAGGATTTTCGAAAAAAAGATTGAGTCCAAGACTTTCAACCAGCTGCTCCTTCTCCGAACTGGAAGCCTGTTTTGCCGATGCGATAAATTCAAGGATTTCCCGGCCAGAAAGAAAGGCGGGGAAAAGTGGTTCGGCCTCACTGTAGTTTACCCGAAGTCGGTACTCCACCGGATTGCGGCGAATTTCATATTTCTGCGAAAGCAGGATTTCACCTTCGGAAGGAATGATTCCGGCAATTGACTTAAAAAAAGTAGTCTTACCCGATCCATTTCTGCCTTTTATCCAGTGAATGCCCGGTGGGATTTCAAGACTTGGAATGTCCAGAATTTTGCTTCCTCCCGGATAGGCTTTGTAGAAATTCTTTAATCGGAGCACAGCAACAAATTAAGAACAACAGGCCCACTTTTCCATTCTTTTAACCCAGATAATGCATTAGAACTTCGTTATGAGAGCCTAACATGCAATAAATCAGCGCCTTTTATTCGAAATTCGTAGCAGCGCTACGGATACAGAAGAAAAGGCGGCGAAGCCTCTGATTTGAAGCAGGTTAGGCTAGGAATAGATTTTCTAATGCGTTTTCTGGGTTTAACGGAGCATTAGTTTTTCAAGCATTCTCCCTGAAGGACTTCTAGCCTCAAGCAGATATAAACCGGGAGGCATGCCTTGCAGGTCAATCTCAAAAGAATTACCAGCGCCTAAGGCTCCGGCAGCGCGGAAATACACCTGCTTGCCGCTTCCGGAAATGACCCTATATTCTGTTTGCGCTGTCTTTTGCTGGGTATTCAGAATGCTGAATTTGCCCTCTGAAGGATTTGGAAATACTTTTAGCAGGCCATCCCCCTCTGCCAGAACATCTTCTATGCCTGTGCAGGGAATCAGAACAACTTGTATGGTATCCACAAAAATGCAGCCATTGAGAGAAACTACCTGAAGCCAATATTGACCGGAAGAGTTGACAAGTATATTTTGGTTGTTACTATTGTCTGACCAAAGATAGGCAGCGTAAGTTCCACCGGCACTCAGGCTTATGGCCTCACCCTCGCAAAGTAGTGTGTCGCTGCCAAGATCAAGCAAATCTGGTTCTCTGGTTATGGTAACCAGATCAGAAGCATTGCAAGCTCCGGAAGTAACTGTCCAGAGGAAGGTATTGGCACCTTCTGAGAGACTGGTAACGGCAGAAACCGGGTTATTGGTTTGAGAAATTTGTGCGGTTCCTGAGACAAGCGCCCAGCTTCCATTGCCGTTTCCGGGTACGAGAGCATTCAGATTGGCGGAAGTACCGCAAACAGTCTGATCGGCACCTGCATTTGCAGTTAGCGTGCCTATGGAGGTAATGGTTACCTGTGAAATACTGCTCGTACATGCAGTGCTGATGGTCCAGCGGAATATATTGGAACCGGCACTCAGACCACTTACGGTTGCTGTCGGTGAAAATGCGTTGGAGAAAGTTCCCGTGCCACTAACCACAGTCCATTGACCGGTCCCGCTAAGCGGTGAATTGGCACTGAGCGTGTACGTGGAATTGCAGGTGCTGGCATTGGCACCTGCATTGGCTGTAGTTGGTGCAGCACTTATGTTCAGGGAATATTCTTCAATTTCTCCTGCAGCATAGGGACCGGCAAAACATGGATTGGCAGAAGGAGATGAAGCACCGGGAGAATACAGCATTATCCGCATACGCACTGTGCCTGGTGTGGCAACAGACGGAATAATGATATTTCCGCTCAGATTTCCGATGCCGGCAATCGGATTAAGCACCGTTTCCCCTGGTTCGGAAAAACTTCCGTTATTATTGAAATCAATCCATATTGCCTTGACAGACTGGTTGTTCAGCAAGCTAGTGATGGTATAGGGATAAGATTCACCCCGGCAAACCTGACCTGTTATTAATCGAAAATTCTGGTAAGCTCCGGAAGGTGCCACACTCAGACTTGTATTATTAATACCTGCGAAACTAAATCCTGAAATGCCAAATCCGCTCAGGGCGGGTTCTTTATTGGTAAAGGGAGTAGCACAGGAAACTTGCAAGGGAGCGGAATTCGAATTTGCCGTTGTACAGGTTCCTACGGTAACCCTGGCCCGGACGTAATAGGTCTGAGTGGTTTGCGATGTGATGTAAAAAGTATCAGCTGTTTGCGTTACCGGAGTTCCTGAATTGGTCCAGGAAAAATTGTCTTCTGAAACCTGCCACTGTACAGAAGCTCCAGGACTGCTACCGGTGAGATTGAGTATGGCGATTGCGTTGCTTACAGTTTCGGTCGGGCTTACAGAAAATGTTCCTGCTATGGTATTGCAGTTTAAGTTACTCTTAACGCAATACGCAAAGTTGCCGCTGCTTCCGTTAAATCCATAAACCCTGAAGTAATATATCTGGCCCGGTACCAGATTGCCCGGAGAAATTGTTTCAATACCCGCAGCGTTCAGACCATTTGCACATGCAACAGATACCAGATTGCTGCAAGTACCAGAGTACAATTGAATAACAGAATTGAAATCACCGGCTACCTTGATGGAATCTCCCGGTGATCCGGCGGTGAATCTGTACCAGACATCCAGTGCCGATGATGATGTGGCGCCGTTGCAGCTTGCAGGGGCCAGACTTTGCGAGGCTCCAACCGTTGTTCCTATTTGACCAAGGCAGTTCACCGTCACAGATACTTCGGTGGCATTTGCACAGTTATCGTTTGTAGACTGAGAAGAACCGGCCGCTTTTACGCAAATATTAAACTGGCCCTGAGATCCGTTGAATCCGTAAACCCGTACATAATAAATCATGGACAGGTTGAGGTTGCCGGGAGATACTTTTTCCACCGCAGCCGGATTGAAGGGATTGTTCGAACAGACAAGCGATGTGAGATTGGAACAAACACCACTATAGAATTCCACCACCGGATTAAACCCGCCGACCGGACTAACAATAACGCTGTCGTTCTGACTGAGAACCGGACCGAATTTGAACCACACATCCTGAGCTGAGGTGGATGGAATTCCGCCGCAGGAAGTAGGTGCCAGACTCTGGGTTGCTCCCACCGTGGTAAAAGTCTGGGGGTTGCAGTTTTGGGAAATACTTAGTGTAATAGCACCCGTACAATTATTGTTGGCAGGTGCACTTCCGGAGGGTTGCTTTATACAAATGGAAAACTGACCTTCGATTCCGTTCCAGCCATAAACTCTTACCCTGTAGGTAGTACCAACTGAAAGTCCCCCAAATGAAATTTTCTCAATGGCAGTACCAATATTTGGGTCATCTGAACAGGTGAGTGAAACAAGCGTGCTGCATGTCGAACCTCCGAAAAGCTGAACAATCGGATCAAAAGTTCCTGTTGGTGTAACAATAATGGAATCTCCTGCATTGGATGCAACAAACGAAAACCAAACATCGCGGGCAGAAGAAGAAGTTGCACCACCACAGGCAACTGGGGCAAGACTTTGGGTCCCGCCCGCATTGCTATAAGTCAGACTACCACAGCTTACAGAAGGTGTCAGACTGATTGCCCCCTGACAGTTGTCGTTGGCCGGAGGGGTAGTAGTGGTGGTGCTTTGCTTTACACAGATGCTGAACTGACCCTGACTTCCGTTATACCCATATACTCGAACCCAATATAAAATTCCGCTTGAGAGGCCGCCAGGTGCTACTCTCTCTGTTGCGTTTGCCGAATTTGTACTGTTGGAACAACCAATGGATACAGGGTTGCCGCAAATTCCGCTGAATACTTCCACCACCGGATTGAAATTACCAATCGGACTTACAATCACGGTGTCGTTTGCAGTTATGGCACCAAAGGCAAACCAAACATCCTGTGCAGAATTAGAGATGGTTGTACCGCAAATACCCGGGGCAAGTGATTGTGTGGCATTTAAATTGGAATAGGTTTGGGGATTGCAGCTTATTCCGGGGGTGAGCAAAACATTGACTCCGCAGTTATCGTTGGAAGGAAAAAGACTCGGTTGTTTGACACAAACAGAAAAGGACCCCGTGCTTCCACCCCGGCCATAAACCCTTGCATAATAAGTTTGCCCCGGGGTAAGTGTGCCAGGTGACAGTTTTTCCTGTGTGGTTGTGCCTGCATTGTCAGAGCAGGCAATAGACAGGAGACTTCCGCATGAGCCACTGAATAGTTGCAAAACACCATCAAAACTTCCTGAAGGTGTTAAAATGAGGGAATCTCCCGCCGTAACTGCTGTAAACTTAAACCAGACATCCCTTGCAGAAGTAGAGGTGAATCCACCGCAGAGTGACGGGGCCTGACTTTGGGTGGCACCGACACTGGATGTCAGTTGACCCGAACAGGAAGTACCTGAAATCAGAGTAGTCGCAGTTGCGCAATTATCATTTTCTGGTCCGGAAGGTATTCCGGATGATTGTTTGATGCAGATGGAGAATTGACCTTGCGATCCATTCCAACCGTACACCCGAATGCGATAAGTATTACCTATAACCAAATTGCCTGGTGCGACTTTTTCTGTGGCCGCCAAGGCAATATCCGAACAAGCAATGCTTAGAGGACTGGTACAGCTGCCCGAAAAAACTTCTACAACCGCATCAAAGACTCCTGAAGGGGTAACAATTACAGAATCACCACTGCCGACTGCCACAAATGAAAACCAGACATCGTTGGCGGAAGTCGAGGTAAATCCTCCACAGTTCGCCGGACTCAAACTCTGGGTTGCAGCTGTATTGGCAAATGTCTGCTGGTTGCAAGTGACTGAACTGCTAAGGGAAATGGCAGAGTTGCAATTGTCATTGGCTGGCTGGGCCATGAGACCTAATCCGGAAACCAATCCAAGCACAATCTGGAGAAAGAAATTTTCGATCAATTTTTTCATAAAAGGCATCATATCCGAAAATAAATTGGTTAAACTTTTACAAGGATAAACGATTGTAATGAAAAATTTATAACTGATTGGTCTCAATCTTATGGATTTTCAAAATAATGTGCTTTGAATTTGGAATTTTCTTTCATTTGCATGCGTCATCCAACCTGACTATGAAAAATACTTTTTTATTTATAAGCCTTTTGGGCTTTTTAATTTCATTTTCATCCTGTAAAAAATCAGAGGAGAAAATCACCCCAACGAATGAGCCTCAGATAATTGATTTCGGGGGTTTGTATGCGGGCTGGCCAGAAGGTTTTAACACTGGCAGCAAAACTTCCTACACCTCTGGGAATGTGAGTTTCACCACCGGATCCTGGAACCTCAATGATGCTGTATTAGGCACCTCGACCAGCGACAGAAAAAATGGAACTCAGTCTGTGCGGATTCAGAATGTTGGTACGCTTACCATGAATTTTAATGTGCTAAATGGTGCCTCCACGGTTACCATTATGCATGGCAAATACGGAACCGATGCCAATTCCACCTGGGGACTTTATTATTCCACCAACAGCGGAAGCACTTGGACCAAAACAGGTTCCACCATCACTACATCTTCCACCACGCTGGCGCAGGCCAGTTTTGCAGTAAACATCACCGGCACAATTCGTTTTCAGGTGAAGAAACTCAGCGGAGGAAAACTGAACATCGACGACATCACCATCAACGACAATATTCCCACAACGGCCACTCCAACCAGAGACGACAACATGGCCATGGGAAATCCTTCCGGGGCCCTAGCCAATGTAGGTGCACCCAACAATTATCTGATGGTTAAAACCCAGTTCGCACTCGCTTACAACAATAGTCGCGGCACCCCTTATTGGGTAAGCTGGCATTTGAGCACTGCCTGGAAAGGAGCCGCCACGCGTTGCGATTGCTTTACGGGTGACAATGCATTGCCAAGCACTTTTTTCAAGGCTGTAACAGGCAATTACACCAATTCCGGTTTTGACCGTGGGCATATGTGTCCGAGTGAAGACCGCGATGGAAGCAGTACCGACAATGCAGCAACTTTCCTGATGACAAATGTCATTCCTCAAGCACCAAAGAATAACCAGATCACCTGGCTTGCACTTGAAAATTACAGCCGCACACTTATGACTGCGGGCAATGAACTTTACATCATTTCTGGTGCTTATGGAATGGGTGGAAGCGGAAGTCTGGGTGGCACAACCAACACGATTTCTGGTGGCAGTATTACAGTTCCATCAAGGGTTTGGAAAGTGCTTATTGTTTTGCCTGTAGGAGTTGATGATATCAACCGAGTTTCTTCAGCAACCCGCATCATCGCCATTGATACTCCAAACACACAAACCGTTACCAATCAAACCTGGGGTTTTTACCGCACTTCCGTGGATGCCATTGAAGCTGCTACCGGACTTGATTTGCTTTCCAATCTTCCGGATGCACTCGAGGCCAGTCTCGAAGCTTCCGTCGATAACGGACCAACCCTGTAATTCAAACAGAATCAAACTTATTCAAAGGCCGCTTTTGCGGCCTTTTTTTTGGTTCATAAATCTCAGGAAAAGAATTAGAACAGAGTTATTACACAAACCAAACCGGCCAGACGGCATCCGACATTTTTAGGTTCGCTGATGATGGTGGGAGAGTAATTGAACCTGCATTTTTATCCTCTCTTTTTTATCGCCTCCAAAGCGATTACGTCGCTTTTATCTTTTTCCCTTCCAACTTTTTTCTTCTCCTCGATCAGATGGTTGATGTGCAAAAACGGAATTGAAATATTTTTGATAATGGCCATCGATGCCATGTTAAAACACTCCTCAAATTTCTCTTGTGAAAAACCCTTCAGGTAGGTCATTATATCCAATTCAATTCCGGAGTTAAGCCGGATGCTTGTCCAACCGGGTATAAATTCCATGGTTTCAATAGCCTCAAAATCGCCTATATTAAGTTCTTTCAGAGCATTTCTGAGCTTGATCCGGTTGGGCAGGGAGTTTTCAATCCAGATGTCCATATCTTCTGTCGTCCGGCTATGTCCATGCAGATTGGTTGCAAATCCTCCTACCATGATGTATTTCAAACCCATCTGGTGAAATTTTGACCATAGGTCAATAACCTCATCATCCATTACATCCATGGTTATTCTTCTTTCTTATGGACAATTACAGCTTCCTTCATCAACTTTTGAGCCCGCATCAACTTCATCATCAGAAAAAACCGTTCTTCATGGGTCAAAGCAAGCCTGCGCTGAAGTTTCTTTTCTTCCGAATCGTTCGTAATGAGCTGACCGTTTAATGGTTTAAATGGGTTATCCATAGGATCCTAAATGGTGTTACAAATCTAAGATAATATTCAGAAAGGCACCGACAACGCAGCCACTTTCTTGATGACCAACATCATTCCGCAGGCACCGAAAAACAACCAGATCACATGGGTTGCACTTGAAAATTACAGCCGCACACTTATGACTGCAGGCAATGAACTTTCTATCTATTTCAACCTGTGCTATTTGGGGATTTTACGATTCGGGTAATTGGCATTTAATCCTTAACCCACAATTGTAAAATCAAATCTTCATAATATCAGATCAACACATATTTTCCTTCATCAATAGGTCCTCCATTTGTTTTTGTTTGATTGAATCCTGTTGTTTCAAGATTACTGGCATACTCAAAATGAACTCCCTTGACAGAAAATGATTCATCTATCATAATGGAATATTGACTAGAACCGTATTAGACCCTGAGAAGGCGGATGATAATCCCATAAAAGGTTATGAGCGATTTACAGAGTTTATTGTGAATTGGCTGAAGAAATATCCAAGCTTAAAGAGTTGTCTTGAGCCAAGAAACCGATTGTATTTCACCTATTTGGATTATGCTGTGCAGGTGCGAAGAATGATTTATACCACCAACAAGATTTAGCGTTTAATCGCAATTATAAGCGGCCTTTACGCATGAGAAGCTCCATGCCAAGTCCGGAATCAGTGTTGTTTTTATTGGGTAGTGTGGCCATGAAAAGGTAGGAGTAAAACTTCCCTATCCACCAGTTTTCTTTTGAATCAAACCTTTTTCATAATTTTGATTTGAAAAGAAAATAATAAGTCTTTGATAGAGAACCAGAAGTATCTACTTATTGGTTTCCTTCAAAAGAAAATTAAGGGGTGTAAACTCCCTCGGCTTATACACTTTTTTGAACACTACCGGAATAGTAAAAAGACACAAAATGAATAGAATATTTATGATCCTTTTTTGGGTCTTGTGCCAAAGCCTTGCCTGGGCACAACCCACAATCACCACTTTTACTCCCTCAAGCGGACCCGTGGGAACCCTGGTTGCTATTAACGGAACCGACTTAAACAACCCTACTGCCTTTACTATTGGCGGTAAAACAGCCACCGTGATTTCTAACACGGGCACTGTCTTAGTTGGCCTGGTGATGCCGGGTGCTGTAACAGGAGCTGTTTCCGTTAGCACGG
>CANETC010000084.1 GCA_947441055.1 Cytophagaceae bacterium
AGTAAGAATGATGTTTCGTCGATCTTAGAAGATAAAAGCGGAAACCTGTGGTTTGGTACGGATGGCGGAGGTGTGAATAAATACGATGGCAAATCTTTTACCAATTACACCAAAAAGGAAGGTCTGAGTAGTAATTTCGTCTTATCGATTTTAGAAGATAAAGCCGGAAATCTCTGGTTCGGTACACTCGGCGGAGGTGTGAGTAAATACGATGGGAAATCCTTTACGCATTATACCGACAAGGAAGGCTTAAGCAACAATACCGTAATTTCGACCTTAGAAGATAAATCCGGAAACCTTTGGTTCGGTACAGATGGCGGAGGCGTGAGTAAATACGATGGGAAATCCTTTACGCTTTTTACCGAAAAAGAAGGCTTAAGCAACAACACCGTCCGGACTATCTCAGAAGATAAATCCGGAAACCTGTGGTTAGGCACAGATAATGGGCTAAACTATTTATTAGCTGGCGATGGGAAAACGGCAAACTCAAAACCGCAGGATCGCGAAGATAAAAGCAATCCCAAAATTGTGGCATTTCATAAGGAGGATGGTTTAAAAGCAGAAGGTTTTTCACAAAACGCTGTTTTGCTTGACAGCAAAAACCAAATATGGTTGGGTAGTGGTAAAGGATTAAGTATGCTGGATTTGAATTCATATGTATTCCCGAACCACCATGCCCCCCAAGTGCAATTAGACCAGATATATTTGAAGGAGAAATTCGTTGACTATCGGAATATTCACTTGGACAGCACTGATTTTGGAAAACAACTTCGGCAACTTAAGTTTTCAGAGGTACAACGATTTCAGAACTATCCCCGGAACCTGGAATTGCCTAATGATATCAATCACCTCACTTTTGAGTTTAGCGCCGTTGATTGGTATGCCCCGCACAAAATTAAATATCAATACAAACTCGAGGGTCTAGATCCGGACTGGAATAATTTAACCGCGGAAAACAGAGCCGATTACCGGAACATCCCTTCAGGAAAATTTACCTTTAAAGTTAAAGCCATCGGTTCAGCCCATAAATGGAGTAAAACTTTGGAATATTCTTTCACCGTTCGTCCGCCTTGGTGGAGAACATGGTTGGCGTACTCGATCTATTTGCTTCTCGCCATTACAGGTTCAGCAAGTGTAATAAGATGGCGTGAGTCTTCGCTCAAAACACGGCAGAAAGTACTTGAGTTGAAAGTTGCCGAGGCCACGGGAGAAATCCGCAATCAAAAGGAACAGCTTGAAAAACAAAAAGAAATTGCAGAGAAGCGAAAGGAGGAAGCCGAACAAAAAAACCGCCAAATTCTCGACAGCATCGAATATGCAAAGCGTATTCAATCGGCCATTCTTCCTCCTCCTCAAGTGATAAAGGAACACCTCCGAAATTCCTTTATCCTCTATTTACCCAAAGACATTGTGGCCGGCGATTTTTACTGGATGGAAAGCGTGGATGGTACCGTTTATTTTGCTGCCTGCGATTGCACCGGTCATGGGGTGCCTGGCGCCATGGTGAGCGTGGTCTGCCACAATGCACTCAACCGCAGCCTTCATGAGTATGGCCTTCGCGAGCCCGGCGAGCTGTTAACCAAAACCGCCGACCTGGTTTCCGAAAACTTTGACAAAAGCGAAGACGAACTGGGCGATGGCATGGAAGCCTCGCTCTGCGCTTTTCAGCCGACCACGGGTTCCTTGCGCTGGGCAGGAGCAAACCTGAGTCTCTGGATTTACCGAAAGGAAAGTCGGCAAATGGAAGAAATCCGGGGCGACAAACAGCGCATCGGCCGGAGCGAAGAACGGAAGCCCTTTCAAACCCAGAATTTGTCCATCGTCGAAGGCGATGTGTTGTATCTATTCACCGATGGCTATGCCGATCAGTTCGGTGGAGAAAGAGCCCGAAAACTCACAAAAGCGAAGTTTAAGGAATTACTAATTCAGATTGCCGAGATATCCATGGATGATCAAAAAAAGGCTCTTCTGAATTTTCACAATCAGTACCGTGGCGGCGAAAAGCAGGTAGATGACATTTGTGTAATCGGAGTGAAAATCGACGGACTGATGTGAAAATACCGGAGAACTTTTTGGGTTTGCTTTTTCTTTGAATCCCCTTTTTCTGTTTTTTGCTTTGCATCTATTTCTATTTACTAGTTGCCGGAACTTCTTCGCAACTACCCTACTTTGAAGAAGCCACCCTCATTTCAGTTTTCGCTGGCAACAGAAAAACCTGGAAAAAAAGCCACCCTGCGTATCAGCAATATGAAGGGAAACATCCTGAAAATTCTTCCGATAGAACTGAAAGAAGGCCTTAATGAAATTCTCCATGAGCACGGCTACAACATGCAGGGCATTCTCAATTGTACCCTTCTGCTGGACGGAAAGCCATTTCAGTCAAGGCAGATGATTTTTGCGAATTGATTATGGAAGTAAATTGAGAGCTAAATTTTCTGAAAGGCATTTCTGCGAAAGAACAATCCTGACAAGGGAGGATTCTGCGCAATGAAATTATCATCGTTTGGCAATCATGTTTTAATCCTTCAAATTGCATTTCATTTTTCTCCGATGAAATTCCTTGAGCCTTATAAAATCCAGATTGATGCTCTTTGCCTGAAACACGGGGTAAAAGTTCTATATGCATTCGGGTCGGTCCTCAGCGAACGTTTCGGTCCTGAAAGCGATGTTGATTTCCTTGTCGATTTGGGTAATCAGAGTGAATTTGAATATGCCGAAAATTATTTTCAACTGGCCGATGAACTGGAGACACTTTTACAACGACCGGTGGATTTACTCACCGTAAAATCCCTGAGAAATCCTTTTTTTATCCAGCAGGTAGAGGATTCTAAACAAATGCTTTATGCCGCCTGAGGCTTTAAAATACCTGAGCGACATTCTGCAGGCAATCTGCGAAATCGAATCCTTTTTCCCAGATGGTTACCGTTTTCAGGATTATCAGAAAAACCTGATGCAATGAAAAGCTGTTGAAAGAGAGCTCGAAATCATCGGGGAAGCCATGAACAGATTGATGAAATTGGAATCTGCTCCTGAAATCTCGGAGGCTCGCAGGGTAATTGCACTAAGAAATCGGGTAATTCATGGTTATGACCGGGTAGATGATGTTCTGGTATGGTCGGTGGTAGTTAATCACCTACCCGCCTTAAAATTAAAAGTAGAATCACTGCTTCCTTGATTCATTTTTACAAATTCAAGCCATTGCTCTTCCGAATTTTCATTGGATGAGCTTCGCGGGTCGGGAGACCCTAAAATATTTGTCGTCCGTAGTGACTCAGGTGCGCCGGAACACTACGGACAGATGGTGTTATTATTTAGTTTTCAATGCCTAAAAATCTCACTAAACACTACCCCAAAAGTGCTTTGCATTAATCTAAACCTTTTCCTTTCAAATAAGCCTCCAGGCTCAGAATATCCATCTGATCGCTTAGACCTTTTATTCCCTGCCTCTGTAAAAGGCGCTTTTCTTTCAGTAGATCCTGGGCATCCAGGACCGCAATCCTTAAGCCGGGTTCTGCTTCAAGACTTCCGGCATTTGCCGAAACCTCATCGTAGGAGCTTCCTTTCAGACGATTGATGATGTCTACCCCATCCGGCTCAAGTCCGAATCCAAGAATTAGATTTCCTTCAAAATCCTCTGGCATAAGATCTCCAATGTCAAGGCCAAGCGACACAAAAGCTCGGATAATCTTTTCCCCATTATCCCGGTGAGGCTTTACCAAAAGGTCCATGTCACCAGTAGTTCGTTCTGATCCGTAAACCAGGGCAGCGTGCCCGCCTACCAGAATAAATTCAGCTTTCTCAGCTGAAAGCGCTCTTACAAGCAAGATGTGAAAGGGTGTGAGCAAGTTCTTATCCTCTGATTATCCTAATTTTCCGAGCCTCATCCGTAAGCGGGGCGTTGTAGCGGCTACCGTAAATCCGTCTCAGCATTTGGTCATGCCAGGCAAGGCGCTCCATCGGACTCATCGCCAGCCAGGCCGCTCTTTTTTCTTTTTCTGCCTCCTCATGACTGGTTTTCCGGATGTTGATTTTCATGGAAACCAAAGTTAGAAAAAATTCCCAGCGGGTGGTTTTTTCGGATTCAGATTTTTCTTCCGCCATTGATGGCTAAAAATTTTCAGCCCCTACATTAATCCGCCGCCTTACTTGCTCTTCCGGATTTGCAATTTATAAGCTTCCCGGGTCGGGAGACCCTAACATATTTGTCGTCCGTAGTGACCCTGCTGCGCCGGAACACTACGGACAGATGTAAAATTTTCAGCCCCTAAATTAATCCGCCGCCTTACTTGCTCTTCCGAATTTGCAATGGATGAGCTTCCCGGGTCGGGAGACCCTAACATATTTGTCGTCCGTAGTGACCCTGCTGCGCCGGAACACTACGGACAGATGGGAAAATAAGAAACCGTGACCACTGGCGTATGCAATACGCCCTTACAGCCAGCCAGATAATAATCAGGCAATTCCTAAACAATTTCTTGCTCTTCCTGATTTGCAATCAGGAAGCTAAACGCGTTTTCGGTGCTACGAGTTCGGGATTTCAAATCCCGAACAGCGGTAATCAAACAGGCCGAAAAATCTGCCGAAACAGAATCCAATACCTGCGCCCCGGATAGAAACGGAAAGCCCACAGAGAGCAAAGCGAGCGAGGACTTGCAGTGTATAGCCGGAAATGGCGCCCAAAAAAGAAAAGGACAAATTGCAGCCCTATACATTCAACCAGTAAACCAATTTGAGCACCAAGGAGCGCACCTTGGTTTTCCATGGCGAAGGCAGGTAATTTTCGGAATACACCACAAAAGCATCCGACATCGGGGCAAAGCGCCACTGGTAGCGGGCATTGAGGTTGATGTTATTTGCCTGCTGATTATACTGGGTGAAAAGTGTGAAAAAATGCGCCCTCGAAAATGAAAACTCGGCTTTGGGTCCCAGCAAAAGGAAATTGGTTTTTTCGAAAGGATACGGCAGGCGAATGGAATTGTAATTGGCGCTGATGCCAATTGTGGCGAATGGCCCGGTGCGGTAACTCAGCAGCGCGTCGGCAGATTGAATCCGACCATTGAAATACTGTCCGGCATTCAGGGAAATATTACCAAAAAGTTTGCGCCTTGCATCGCTGGCAAAATTGATTCCGGCAGAATTATACCAGTATGAAGAATTGGAATCGAGTCTGGCGCCTCCTGATTTCCACAAGTTTGTGGGGTCAAACGCGCCGGAATACAAGCGCGTGTAAGCCCGGGAAAGCACAATGCCTACAGAAGCCGTGGACTTAAAATGCAAAGAACTGGAAAACTGATACAACTGATCGCTGACCTTGCCCTTCTTATCCCAGTAAGTATCGTTGAACAAATAACCAAGCAGGTAATTCAGTTTTTTGCTTCGAAAATAATGCCGGTAGCCAATGTCTGGTTCGATGCGAAAAAATCCCTTGGGCCTTTGCAAATAACCGGTTTCAGGATTGTATCCTGAGCCAACCCACTCATGGTTCCAGGTAGCGAAAAAACGGGGCACATCGTATTTGAGATACACCGCATGGGCAAATGCCGCGGATGGCTTGGCGTTTTCGAAAGAATGGTGGTAAAAAAACTTGCCGGACCAGCGGTTGTTGGCCGAAAGCAGGTTGTAATCAAGACAAAGAATCCGATTGTACCGGTTGTTGCGAAATGAAAAATCTCCGCTGTCGTTTTCCAGAATCTGCCGGTTAACGAGCATGCCGGCTATGTTGCTCCGGGAAAACATTTTTTGCTGAAAAGTGGCAACGGTGTAATTGGTGCCTTTTGTGCCCAATGCTTTGTCGCCGGCTGTTTGCACATTGAGCAATCCAACCCGCAGGTCGGGATTGAGTTTTCCACTCAAACGAGCGCCGTATAAAATTCGGGAAGGCACAAAGCCGGGGGCATTCGGATTTTTGACAAGGCCAATTCTTCTGGAAAAAAATGGGCGGATTCTGGTGAAGCCAGATTGGGCAAACAAGTCCGAATTTTCATTAAAAAACTGCCTTTGTTCCGGAAAGAAAATCTCAAAGCGACTCAGATTGGTAACCTGCCTATCGACCTCCACATTGCTATAATCCGGGTTAACAGTGAGGTCCAGATTGAGCGAAGAAGTAACAGCTACCTTAGCATCACCACCAAAGGAGGCAGTTTGAATGCCGGGCTTTTCTATTGGATATTTCTCCTTCGAAGCATTCATCGCGGCATAAGGAATGAGCGAAACATTGGTGCCCGTTTTTTTTACCGGTATGTCCCAGCGCATATCGGCTGTAAATGCAAGTCCTGTAAGCTGGTAAGTGCGGGGAATAAAAACCCAGGTTGAAATTTCATTGTCGGAAATATCGGTGCGGGAAAAATTAATGTGCCAGGTATCCTGCCCCGAATTGAATCTCAGTGAAGTAAATGGAATTGCCATTTCTACAACCCAGCAGTTTTTTTTGCGGTGGACATGAGAAAACCAGCGGTTGTCCCAAAGTGTAAACGAGAATTCACCATTTGTAATGAGCGCCTCTCTCTGGGTATTGAGCGGCGTAACGGCAAAGTTGAAACCATTGGCACCATCACCGAAAGGATCTAAGACCACCGAGAAATTGTCGTTTGTTTTTAAAGCAAAATCCCGGCGAAGATTCAATACAACCGGATTCTTGGTTGTATCGTCGTAGCAAATGGCGGCAACAAAAAGATGACGGTCGTCGTAAGAAACCATCACTTCGGTTTGGCTAATGGCCAGTCCGCTATCTACTGGAAACTGCTTTTTAAAATCCTGTACTTTTTGTGCGTTTTGCCAGGTAAGCTCATTGAGTTCACCATCAATTTTTATCGGATCTTCAGCCTTAAAAATGTTGAATCCGGAAGGAACCTGAGCAAGTGAAATCCCACTAAGAATTATAAAAGGAATGGCAGCCACCAAACCCAAGAAATTTCTCCTGAAAAATTCAAAAAGCAACACCAGAATCAGAGTTCAAAGTCGAAACAAAACTTTGATAACCAACAAAATGCAAGAAAAATTGTTCCACAAATTTCTTACAACGGAATGTTGCCATGCTTTTTTCTTGGCAGACTTACGGCTTTGTTCTCCAGCATAGAAAACGCAGCAATTAGTTTTTCGCGGGATTCTGATGGCATGATTACCTCATCGACATAACCTCTGTGTGCTGCGCGGTAAGGCGTTGCAAACTTCCGGTTGTAATCATCAATCTTTTCCTGCAGGGTTTGTTCAGGATTTTCGGAAGCCGAAATTTCTTTCTTGAAAATAATTTCAGCGGCTCCTTTTGCACCCATCACGGCGATTTCTGCCATTGGCCAGGCAAAATTGAGATCTGCTCCGATGTGCTTTGAATTCATCACATCATAGGCGCCACCGTAGGCTTTGCGGGTAATGAGCGTAACCCTTGGCACAGTGGCCTCTGAAAAGGCATATAAAAGTTTTGCTCCGTTGGTGATGATTGCGTTCCATTCCTGGTCGGTGCCCGGCAAGAATCCCGGAACATCTTCCAAAACCAGAAGCGGGATATTAAAACAATCGCAAAAACGAACAAAGCGGGCTGCTTTTTTACTGGCATTGATGTCGAGTACACCGGCCAAAATCAAAGGTTGATTTCCAATTATGCCTATGCTTCTTCCGGCGAGGCGGGCAAAACCCACCACAATGTTTTCAGCATAAGCCTGATGTACTTCGAAGAAACTTCCATCATCCACAATTTGATGGATTACCTCCTTCATGTCGTATGGCTGGTTTGGATTTTCCGGTACAATTTCATCCAATGCAGGACGGCTTTCATTGACCTCTGAATATTCCAGCATCTCTGGTGTAGATTCACAGTTTTGCGGCATGTAGGAAAGCAAAGATTTGATTTGCTCAATGCACAAAACCTCGTTTGCAGCTGTAAGATGGGCTACGCCACTTTTGCTAGAATGCGTAGAAGCCCCGCCCAGTTCTTCGGAAGTAACAACCTCATTTGTAACCGTTTCCACCACTTTTGGTCCGGTTACAAACATGTAGCTGGTGTTTTCTACCATCAGAATAAAGTCTGTAATGGCTGGAGAATAAACAGCACCACCGGCGCAAGGCCCTAAAATGGCTGAAATCTGAGGAACAACTCCCGAAGCGAGTGTATTTCGATAAAAAATATCGGCATAGCCCGCAAGAGAAACCACGCCTTCCTGAATTCGGGCACCGCCGCTGTCATTGAGTCCGATTACCGGAGCGCCGTTTTGCATAGCGAGGTCCATAATTTTGACGATTTTCTCGGCATGCGTTTCGGAAAGAGCTCCACCGAAAACAGTAAAATCCTGAGAGAAAACATATACAAGGCGACCGTTCACTTTGCCGTAACCGGTAACCACACCATCCCCAAGATAATATTCCTTATCAAGGCCAAAATCTTTGGAACGGTGCATCACAAACTTCCCGGTTTCCTGGAAAGTTCCCTTGTCTATGAGCAAGTCAATGCGCTCACGGGCAGTAAGTTTTCCTTTTTTATGCTGGGCTTCCTCGCGGACAATGCCGCCGCCCAAAAGTGATTCTTCATTTTTGGCCCGCAGGACCTCGTATTTTTCCTGGTGTTTTTTCAAGGCAGTGGAAATTTTATAGGACGGGGCGAAAGTAATTTGAATTTTTGTGTCATTAATCGCCTCGGGAAAATTGAATCAAAATTTCATATCAATAGGTCGTTTTTACATTGCATCTGCCTTGAAGATTCTGGCCATAATCTGCCTTTCGATTCAGGCAGTTTTTGCACAATCAGAAAGCAAAAAAATCCGCTACAACTGGAAAGAGGCTCCTGTTTATTTGAGTGGCTCGGGACAAATCAACCGCTTTAAATCCGAATTAAATGGGCCATACCCAATTTACGCTGGATACGAAGCTGGTCTTTTTGTGGATTACGCCTTGATGCAGCAATATCCATTTCGGGGTGGTTTTGAATATCAGATGCGGGGATTTTCACTCAATGATTTCAGCGAAGGAACCACCAATTCCGGAAAACGATATCGAAAAACAATTACAGGAAAAACAGAATTCAGCTACCTGCAACTTTCTTCATTATTTAAATTAGGAGGAAACATGCCCGAAAAAAAGCTCCGATTTGTTGTGGGACCTTCGACAGGCATCCGAATCTGGACAAGGCAGAAATTCACTTATGTTTATGAGATACCTAGCGATTCGATCCGAATTGAAGGCAAGGACGACAGTGGCAACGACGCACTTGATGTGGTTGAAATCAACGCAATTGCAGGAGTGTTTTATTCGCCACACACAAGGATTGATGTTTGTCTCCGTGGCACTTACAAGTTATTTGGATTTTCAATAGCCAAAGAGAATTTCATCAGCAGAACAGAAAGGAATTCCATGTTGAGTATCAGTTTAATGTACCGGTTCTCGACTGTGGGGAACCTGAGTTTCTTCTGATTTTTTTAGGTGTTTATGGCATTTTTTGTGCGGAATTGACATCTGTCAGTTCATATTCGCAGCCTCAAATAACCAGAAATGAAATCATTCTTTCCTGCCCTTGCCTTGGCAATCATTGCCCATTCTGTTCAGGCTCAACAAAAAGAACTTAGTCTCGACCCTGTTTCAATTACCGGCACAATTAGTCCGGCAACGGTTTCTAAATCAGGAAGAAACATCATGGTCATTGAGGGAACCCAAATTGGCAAACTGCCGGTAAATTCCATCGATGAACTTTTGCGATACTTGCCCGGTATTGAAGTTCAAAGCCGTGGCCCAATGGGTGCGCAAGGCGACATCAGCATGCGGGGCGCTACTTTTCAGCAAGTTCTTGTAATTCTGGATGGGGTTCGACTGAATGACCCGCTCACCGGACATTTCAACTCATACATTCCAATTGCGCCGGCAGAAATCGAAAGAATTGAAATCTTGAAAGGCGCAAGCTCTGCGATTTATGGCACAGAAGCTGTAGGCGGCGTTATCAACATCATTTCAAAAAGTTTTGCTGCTGGACCAGAAGGCAAAAGCAAACAGGCTTCCGCCGAGTTTGGAATGGGAGAATTCGGACTGACGAAAACCCGCGCAGGACTTGGTTGGCAGAAAAACAAAACCATTCTTTCCGGCGGACTTTTGCAAAACAAAGCCGATGGCCAAAACCTGAGAGGCAGCAAGGGATTTCTGGATTTGAAAACCCTTTCCTTTTCCGCCAAGCAATTTCTTTCGGAAAATACCAGCGTCGCTTATCGTTTTGCCTGGGACGACCGGAATTTCAACGCCCAAAATTTTTACACACAATCACTTGCTGATACTGCAACTGAACAGGTGGTAACACATTGGCATCAAATAAACTTTAGCCACATTGCTGGAAGACATCGGATTAGTTTGGATGCAGGCTTGAAAGATGCTTCTGACAAATTCAGATTCAATAAACCAGGTCAACCCAACATGAATTATTCCAAGGTTCTTCAGGCACAGGCAACACACCAATTCAGCATCAACGAAAAGTCAACGCTGAGTTCCGGCTTTCAGGTTCTTGACCGTAGCGTAGAATCCAATAACCGTGGAAACCACAGCATCCTGTATGGCGGCATTTTCACAGTTTTGAATCAGCGAATCGGCGAAAATCTTCATATAAATCCTGCTCTAAGACTCGATTACAATGAAAGATCTGGAGTTGAACTTATGCCACAATTGAATGTCTCTTACAACCAAGGTGATTTTCAATTTCGGGGAAGTGCTGGCAGAAGTACCCGCGATGCAGATTTCACAGAGCGTTACAACAATTACCAACCTTCTTTTGTAAAGAAAGGCAATCGCATAGGCAACGCCGACCTTTTGTCGGAAAGCTCCTGGAACTATGAAGCCGGTGCAGAATGGTTTGCGTCCTCAGGACTTCGTTTGTCAGTAACTGGTTTCAACCGCCAACATAAAAACCTGATTGATTATGCCACAACTTTGTACAAAGATATGCCAAGACAAACCAATCTGGATAGTTCCGGAAATGGCACCTTGACTTATAGCCTTGCCAAAAATTTAAGCAGTGTCACAACATCGGGCGTTGAACTGGATCTGTTTTACAGCAAGAATTTCGCCGAAAATCATGGACTTGAAACCAGCCTAGGACTGGTTGCCATGAAAAGTCTTTCCAGTGGAAATACGCCTTCATTGTATGTATCCAACCACGCAAAATTTCTTGCCAATTTTAGCCTCAGCTACCATTTCAAAATGTTGAGAATTTCTGCCAATGGTTTGTATAAAGTAAGAAATACGCAGGTTGGGACAGGCCTTGTTACGGTTTCACCCGATTATTTTATGATGAATGCCAGGGCTGAAGCCATGTTGTTGAAGGAAAAAGTGAGTCTTTATTTTCAGGCCGACAATGTGCTTGACAAGCGTTATTCGGACATTCTGGGTCCGGTGATGCCGGGAAGATGGCTTTCTGCCGGAATCAAAGTGAGCATTCGGTAAACAGTTTCTGGTTCAAAAGGAATCAGCTTCCAAGTTTGAAATCGATTGCCCTATCTTTGCCGGGCACAAAATGC
>CANETC010000085.1 GCA_947441055.1 Cytophagaceae bacterium
ATTCTACAATGGATTTAATCGCGCTTCTGTTGTTAAACTGAATTCGGATGGAAGCCTGAATTCTACTTTTAACGCTGGTTCCGGCGGTGTTGGAGCTGGCGGGATAGTAACTTCAATTGAGGTCGGCCCCAATCAGTCCTTTTTCTTTGTTGGTGGCCAATTCAACAACACATTTAACGGGGTAACCGGGCCCAAGGCCTTGGTTAGACTTACCGCCCAAGGCAATGTGGACATCTCCGTAATTCCCACGAATATCACCGGAATAATCAATGACATAAAAATCCTTCCCGGAAATTCGAGCATAGTTGTTGGCGGACTTTTCAGCATCAGTGGCAATCCCCCAATTTCAAATCTTGCTCGTTTTGATTTTAGTACAAATTCGTTTAATGCGGGTTTTAATGCACAGGTACCGGCCACGGAAGCGATCCGACAGATCCTGGTTACAGGTTCTAGTAGTTTGGTTGTGGTGGGAAATTTCAAATCCATTAATACTTCACCCAGAGGTAGAATTGCAAGAATAAACAACCTTTCAAGCGGAGGCCTCGATCCTATTTTTGCGAACGGTTATGGGGCCAACGATGAAATTACCTGCATTGCACCTGAGTCAAACGGAGGCTTTGTAGTCGGGGGCAACTTTCGAAAATTCGACAATACTTCCAGGGCTTTTGCCGCAAGGATTTCACCCACAGGACTAGTCTCAAATCCTTTAACGCTGAATTCGGGTGTTGACAGGTCGGCACATGCCCTGGCAATTCAAAAGGACAACAGGATATTGGTTGGAGGAGAATTTGGGTACTTCAACTCAAATTTCCGGAATGGGATTACCCGCTTACTTGAAAATGGGAATGTTGATGCAAGTTTCAATCCTTTAAATGGGGTTGATGGAAGCATTCACGCAATTGCAGTTCAGCCTGATGGCAGAATTTTGGCTGGAGGAAAATTTTCTATTTTCAATGATGCTTCAAAAAATGGCTTAGTTAGGTTACTTCCCAATGGTAATCCGGACAATGGTTTCTTTACTTCCGGCACCAACGATTCTGTTTTATGTATCGCTGTGCAACCAGACGGGAAAATTCTGGTCGGAGGCAATTTTTTTACATTTGGTGGACAAGCCAATGCCGGCTTGGTTCGGCTTCAGCCAGACGGGTCAATCGACAATACATTCAATATAGGAACAGGTTTCAACGGACCGGTTCGCTGCATTCGGCTTTACAAAGATTCTCTGATTTATGTGGGAGGTGATTTTTCTTCCTTTAACAATATTCCGAGGAAAGGAATAGTTTGCTTAAAACCAAGTGGGGTTTTTCAATCAAGTTTAAACATAGGTCCCGGGATTAATCAGGGCGGTAGGGTGCGTTCAATTTTTGTTACCCATCGAAGAGAAGTATTTGCTGCGGGTCTTTTTTCTCAATATAATGGATTGATTTACAAAAATATCGTCAAGACTTCCATTATTGGAAACCCTGATACCAGCTTTAAGCCAGGCGAGAATGTAGATGGTGAGGTTTATGATATTCTTGTAGACTCTGCCCGAAGAAGTATAAATCTTGTAGGGCGAATCGGTGGCGTAAAGGCGGGCGTAGGTCGTGGAGGCGTAATCAGACTGAAACCAAGAGGAAGCAAAGACCTCACCATCGGCAACGGTGTGGGAGGTAATGGCCCGGTTTTTTCTCTTGAAAGAGATACTTCTGGAAATCTCATCATTGTTGGAGATTTTACCAAATTCGATTCTGTGGGTAAGAACAGAATAATGCGGCTTCTTGATAATCCATTGGAACTAACCATCTGGAATGGCGCCGATTGGGATTATGGTGATCCGGATTGCAATTTTGATGCTTTGATTGTTGGCAATTATCAAATCGCTGGATTCAATTGCAGAAACCTAACTGTGCTGGCAGGAAAGAAGTTTTTTCCAACCTCCAGAGTAGAAGTTTGTGGAAATGCCTATTGCTATACCAGCAGAATTTCTGGTGAGATTTATTTGACCGGTGATACGCTTCAGGAGGTCGAGGGAACATTCGCAGACCTGAGTCTGGACAATTCTTTTGGTGCAAAAATTAGTTATCCGACGGAATTGCTCGGAACTCTGAAACTTTGGGCTGGCAATTTTGAAACTTCCGACAAACTGGTTTTGAAAAGTAGCAGCACCGGAACCGCAAGAATTGCCAAAATTGAATCAGCAGCCTCTATTTCAGGGAAATTATCGATTCAAAGGTATGTGGCAGGCGGAACGGCTTCCTGGCATTTAATGGGTACACCAATTAAAAAACAAACTCAAAACGATTGGGCAGATGATTTTCTTATACTTCCCAATTTTATGTACCTGCACAATGAGGCTGGATCCTTAAATATAGATGATCAAGTGAACGGCTGGGAACAAACTACTGACTCAATTCGTATTGGTAAAGGTTACAGAGTATTTCTAAACCAGCCTTTCTTCAATGCCCAGCCGGTATTTGAAAACCAAGGCGAAATAATCAGCGGACTCTATTCTTTTGATATTTCCTTCACTCCTACTGGTTTTGGTGGCGGCGGCTGGAATCTTATCTCAAATCCGTATCCCTGCGAATTGGACTGGCATGGATTTACCCGATCTCAGGTGGATGCTCAGGTTCATTTTTGGAATGTAAATCAATATGCTTCCTATTCGTCTGGTTCTGGAATTGGGGTAAATGGAGCAGGACGATACATTTCTTCTTCTCAGGCCTTTTTTATAAAGGCCAGTGCGGCAGGAGCCGGTTTATTGATAGATGAAAACACCAAGCCACTCACAAATCAAAATCCATTATTTCTACGAACAGCGGTTTCCAATTCTGAAGACATTGCGCGGATCACCCTTCGGGGATCTGGAAATGAAGCTGATGAAACCGCAATCCGGTGGATGCCTGAGGCCAACCCGTATTTTGAAACTGAGTTTGATGCGGATAAAATCACCAATCCAGGTCTAAGCCTATTTTCCTTATGCTCAGAAGGTAGAAAATCAAGCATACAAGCCCGAAATTTCCTTCAAGCTGATAGTGTGGATCTTGGTTATAAAGTCAATTCTGCTGGTACTTTCTTTTTGGAAATTAGGATGGGAGCCCAACTTTTCGATGGAAAAACTTGGAAGTTGCGGGACAACGAATCAGGCTTCAGTTTTAATGTAGGCAGCGAAATGCTTTTCCCTTTTACTGTTTCAGAAGATGCACTTAGCTCGAATTCCCGGTTTACATTGCTTGGATATAGTCCGGCAGTTCAGCATTCAGGAATAATCAAAAATTCGGGTCCGGAAATTATTCCCAATCCAAGTTCAGGTGTTTTTCAAATCCATGGATTAAAAGATAAGACCACTTTCTTCATTGAAGACCTAAGTGGTAGACAAATTCTTGAGGGTATTTTTGAAAATGGACCAAGCCAAAACCTTGATTTGAATAGGCTGGAAGATGGTGTTTATGTGATTCGATTCAAGAACCCGTTATCATCAATTCCTGCAAGGCGCATTGTGGTCAGGAGATAAAATCCCGCCATTATTCATTCGAACTAGGCAATAACTTTTTCTTCATAGTTCTTTCTAGAAAACTATGGCCGTAAAAAACCGCGAAACCGATTAGAAGGTTGATTCCAAATTTGTAAACTGGTATTCCATCACTAATTTCTTCAACCCAAGGGTCCAGAATCAGGTACAAAAATTCAAACATGAAAAGGGCTGTGAAAAAGATGGCACCCTCCAACCAAAAAACAGAAACTGAGACTTTACGAACCAGAAAAACACTTCCCAGCAAAACCATAGTAACAATAAGAATGGCTGAGTATTGGATGTTTGCCTGTTTTTGTTTCTCTTCAAGTTCAACTTTTTTCCGGAGTTCCTCTCGCTTGAAGTTTTCTGCCCTGTTCAGGGAGTCTTTATATTGTTGTTTTTGAAAGTCGAATCTGGCTGTTTGAATCGCAATTTCTTCCTGAGCCTCGTGATTTATTATTGAATCTCGAATGGAATTGAAATTCTTCAGATAGCCCAATGACAATTCATAATTCCGGGTTTTCTCTTCAATCTGAGATAGATTGGCATAGTCTGCCTGAAGTCCTTCTTTCACTCCAAGTTTCAAATTGAGCGCCTTGGCTTTTAATCCATATTGTCTGGCAAGTTCAAATTCATTGCGGTCCAGATACAATGCGCATAAATCGGAATATGAGTTTGAAATTTCCGGGTCTCTGGCAAGTTTTAGTCTGATTTTTAGAGCAATTTTTTGATAAAAGAGTGCGCTGTCCAACTGCTTTAAAATTCTGAAGTTTTCACCAATTGCGGCATAGGCTCTGGAAAGACTTGTGGAATCGTGCAGAATTGAAAAACTGCGAACACTGGCTCTGTGTATTTTTAATGCCTGTTGAAGTTTTCCTGCCTTTCTGTTAATCAACCCGATGTTGAATTCAGTCTCAGCAGCTTCAAACTCTTCCCCAATTTCCTTGAAAATGCTGAGTGATTTCTTCCAATATCCTTCTGCTTTGGAATAGGATTGCATATAATAATAAATGCTGCCGAGTTGAGACAGACTAAGTGCAATGGGCTTTTTCCTTCCAAGTTTTTCTCGGATGCGAAGCGCTTTAAGATGAAAATCGATGGCATTGGCGAGCTGCCCCATATTGTCGTAAGCAATTCCTTGCACTTCGAATGCCCCGGCCACATATCTAGGTTGGGAATATTTATTTCCGTAATTCTCCAGAATCTGTGATGCTTTTATGGCATTTGGGAAATCGCCCTCATCAAGAAAGTATTGAGAAGAAGTATGCCAGGCATCCAGAACATCAATCTTGGATTTGGCCTGTGCATGCAATTTCTTCAGGTCTGAAGGGAAATTTTCAGGAAAATTAAAATGCTCTGGTGGTACAGGAAATCCAGTAGCCTTGAAAATTGAAAAAATGAATACACTGGAAATCAGGATCAATAATCCAAATCGCCCAACGGCATTTGTGAGAATGCAGGTATGGGTGGAAATAATTTTGTTTTTAGGCAAAGGCCTTAACCTTTTCAACCAAAACATCAAAATTGAGCGGCTTCTGCAGAAAATCTGTAAAGCCTTGGGCCTTAAATTCTTCCAGAGAATAGTTTTTAGCATTGCCTGTTATGGCAATAATTGGGATTCCTGATTTAGCAGGATTGGCCATCTTTCTGATCGTTGCAGTACATTCAATTCCATCCATTCCGGGCATGTTAATGTCCATGAGAATTACATTGAATTGAGCTGTTTCCAGCATTTCCAAAACTGCATGCCCGTTTTTGGCCGTTGAAATTTCGCAATTTTGAAATTCCAGAATTTTCTTGGTGAGGTTAAGGATAACAGAACTATCCTCAGCGATCAAAACTTTAATTTTTCCACTCATAATTAGTATACAGTAGTTTGTAAGAATCAAGAAATGCAAAAGCTGCTTCTTGTAATAGTTCCAATTTTTCCAGTACTGCGGCAATGTTAGCCGTTTTTACATCATTTTCTAAATCCTTGGAAATCAAAGCAAGCGTGTAAATACCAAATGTTCCCGCATTCCCTTTCAAGGTATGGAAACATCGTTGTAAATCTTCAATTTGGTTCTTTGAAATTGTGGATTCAACCTCAGTCAAAAGCTCCTGAAGTTCAATCGCAAATTCCTCAATGCTTGCCAGAAGAGTTTCTTCTCCAAGGTGTTTCTTTAAATTTCGAAGGATCTCAAAATCAAAAACTCTGCTAAGCAGGTTTTCAGATTGTTCCAACTTTCTGTGTTGAGACTCAGAAAGCGGATTTTTTAGGATGCTTTTTTCCGTCCAGTGTCTCACTTTTGAGAGGATTTTGTCGCCGGAAATTGGCTTAGGAATAAAATCGTCCATTCCAGCTTCCAGGAAACGCTTTTTATCCTCGTTCATCACATAAGCTGTCATGGCAATAATTGCAGGAGGATTTTCAAGGCTAAGTTCCTGAATTTTCCTGCTTGCTTCAAGGCCATCCATCACCGGCATCTGAATGTCCATCAGGATGATATGAAAAAATTCTTTTGACGCTTTGTCAACAGCCTCTTTTCCATTGGTTGCCACCACCACCCTGCAGCCGGCACGACTCAGAATTTCAGATGCTACCTTCAGGTTAACTGCGTTGTCATCTGTAAGCAAAACTCTGGGAGAAATCCGCTTTAATATAGCGGCATTACTTCTGTCATCATCAATTGGTTCTGAAATTTTTGGTGAAGACAACATCACCGGAATTTTCACCCAGAAGGTACTCCCCTTTCCAGGTGCAGAAACAAAACCAGGTTCTGCCCTCAGTGCATCAGAAATCATTCTGACAGTCAAAAGACCTAAGCCACCTTTGGCTTGACTGAAAGCTGTATTTGATTCGGTGGCGTCTTTGCTTAAGATGGAGTCAATAAATGGCTGTCTGTCAGCCTCAATGCCCGATCCTGTGTCGGAAACTTCCAGCATCAGAAAATTGCGGGAAGCATGATTCTCAAGACGGGCTGTTACTAGAATGTTCCCTTTTTCGGTGAATGTCAAAGCATTTGAAATCAGCTGTTTGAGTATTTGCTGAATCCGGAATTCATCCGAAACAATATTGATGTTGTCTTCCTTTATCTGAAAATCCAGATCAATGTTTTTCAACAGTGCTTGTTCGGCGTAAAGACTGGAAGTGAAACTAAAAAGTTTGGCAACATTGATTTCATTTTCCCGCATTTTTAAATCTCCCTCAAGCGCCAAACTCAGGTCAATTAGCTGATTTAAGGTTTGAAGTAGATTTTCGCCAGATTTTGAGATAATATTGATGAATTCCCTCTGGTCAAAATCAAGCTCGGTATTATTCAAAAGTTGAACCATCCCCAAAATTCCATTCAGGGGCGTTCGGATTTCGTGACTGATGTTTGAAAGAAACCTGTCTTTGATTTTAATGGCTTCTTCGAGTTTTAATTCTAGTCCGGCCTGTTTTTCTCCTAGTTCAATGCTTAGCGCAGAAATAATAAGAATCGCATCGAAACCAGTCCACTTCCCTTCTCCATTTTTTCTAGGACTAAAATTGAAGTCCACCAAGGTTGTTTGGCCAGTATTGGAATTATTGAATGACCGTGAAAGTTTGGCGGAGGAACCTCCAAGTTTTAAATCCTGAAGTATCTGTTCTGGAAGTGAATCTCCCGGGCTGAAAAAGTCTAAAAAGGGCTTTCCCTCAAAATGCCGGACCGATTTGCCAATAACATCGCTAAAAGCCGGACTTAAAAACTCGATTTTTCCATTACCATCGACCCTTAGGAAACAGGAACCTGCAGATTCAAGCAATTCCAAAAGTCTGCCTCCTTCAGAAAGAGCAGATTCTTTGCCTTTTGTATGGTTTTTCGGTTCGATGATTTCTGGGAATTTCAAGCTTCAAACCTAGCGAAATTAGGCCTGCCAGCAAAAGGAATTGCCATCAATTTCAGCTTTACATTGGTAAAATAATGGCCGTAATTCATTGATTAAATTACATTTGCAGATATCTCATCAGACATTGATTAGTCGCAACCAGGCACTGTATTTCCTTGTATTGTTCATTTTTTTTATTGCCATATTTCTTTTTTCTGCAGCAACAGGGACAGTGGCAATGGATTTTAGGGAATTAATTGATGCCATAATTAAGCCTGGACAGCAAAATCTTGCAGGAATACTGGTTTGGGAAATAAGAATTCCACGATTTCTGATGGCATTTTTATGTGGTGGAACGCTGGCCCTTTGTGGCCAAATGTTGCAGTTGCTTGTCAGAAATCCACTCGCAGACCCGTACACCTTAGGCACTGCGAGCGGCGCAGCATTAGGTGTAAATCTTGCTTTGCTGGGCTTCCTTCCACCAATTTTAACAAGTGTTTTTATTCTTCCTTTCTGGGCATTCGCTGGGGCCTTTCTTGCAGGGCTGGCAGTATTGCTTTTTTCTGGTTCAGGGAAAGGAAATCAGGATGGTAAATTATTGCTGGCAGGAATTGCGGTTTCTATACTGGCAAACAGTGTTATAAGTTTTCTTACATTTTTCTTTGCTCGCGGAAATGAGTTGAGGCAAATGGTTTTTTGGGCTTTTGGTAGCCTTGATAAGGCAGGGTGGCCAGGTCTTTTAAGTATTTCGGCTCTGATGCTGCCGGTTCTAATTTTTACCATTGCAGGAAGCCGAACCTGGAATTTGATGTTGCTTGGAAAAGAAAAAACGATGAGCCTGGGCTTAAAGCCTGTCCATATCAGCAGGATGGTATTGCTTTCCACTTCCTTTCTTACCGCATGTGTTGTTTCACAAGCTGGACCAGTTGGGTTTGTCGGCCTTGTTGTACCCTATTGCATGAGGCAAATTTTTCCGATTGGGCAGCCTTATTATCTTCTGAACACATTTTTTGCAGGAGCAATTTTTCTTTCTTTTTGCGACCTACTCTCCAGAATGGCACCTTTTCCCTCCGGACTTCCGGTTGGTCTGATTACTTCCTTGGTCGGATTGCCTGTCTTCCTATATTTGCTGCAGAATTCAGGTCGGCGATCAGCCTTTTGAACAATGACCTAAACTGACAATCTTTTCCAGGGTAACGCCAAGATGGTTTATATCAGCCGCAAGGAATTTTTTAACGCAGCACACCGGCTTTACAATCCGGCATGGTCGAAAGAAGAAAATGATGAATTCTTTGGCCCTTGCGCCAATGAGTATTTTCATGGTCATAATTTTGAAATTACAGTTACCGTGGTTGGCGAGCCCAATCCGATGACTGGTTTCGTGATTAACCTAAAAAAACTGGGAGTTCTCATGAAATCCTTGATTGTGGATCGAATAGACCATAAAAACCTGAACATGGATGTAGATTTTCTGAAAGGGAAAATCACCAGTTGTGAGAATCTCGTGAAGGTATTTTGGGAAATTCTTGCTCCTGAAATTGAGAAAAATTCATCTGGTCGTCTTTTTAAAATTACGCTTCAGGAAACCCACAAAAATTATGTGGAGTACTATGGCGAAAAAGGAATCTAATCTGTAAAGACGAATCCTTGAAATATTTCATCATTGCCGGCGAACGATCAGGTGACCTGCACGCAGCGAACCTGTTTTCTGAAATCAGAAAGCTTGATTCATCGGCAAGTGCCCGGGGCATCGGAGGGAAATTCCTTTCAAATGCCGGAATGGAGGTGTTGATGGATTATTCTCAATTGGCTATTATGGGTTTTACAGAGGTTTTTGAAAAGCTTTCATTGATTCGAAAAGCCAGGAATCTTGTTAAACAGGAACTCACTCAAAAGCCACCTGATTGCGTCATATTGGTAGATTATGGTGGATTTAATTTAGGAATTGCCCGTTTTGCAATGTCTTTGGGCATCAAGGTTTATTACTACATTCCTCCAAAAGTCTGGGCCTGGAATCAATCAAGGGTTGAAAAACTCAGGAGAGATGTTGACAAGCTTTTTGTGATTCTTCCCTTTGAAAAGGAGTTTTATTCAAAATTTGGAATAGAGGCGGAATATGTGGGCAACCCGATACTCGATGCCATTTCCGATTTTAAACCGTCCGATGATTTTCGCAGGCGCAACAATCTGGATGAAAAACCAATTATTGCGGTTCTACCGGGCAGCAGAAAGTCTGAAATTGAAAAATCTCTTTACCGGGTTTTGAGCATTCTTCCTGCTTATCCAGACCATCAGTTTGTTGTGGCAGGCGTTGACAACCTTTCGAGTTCATATTACAATCACTTTCGCAGGAATGGGCGTGTAGACATTGTGTTTGAGCAAACCTATGATTTACTTTCTCATGCAGAAATGGCGGTGGTTACAAGTGGCACTGCGACTTTGGAAACAGCACTTTTCAGGATTCCTCAGGTAGTGGTGTTCGCCACAAATACAATTTCCTACTTGTTGGCAAAGCTCATGATAAAGGTAAAATTCATAAGCCTTGTTAATTTGATTGCTGGTAAGAAAGTAGTTTCAGAGCTTATTCAAGGTTCTTTTTCACCGGCTGATTTGCGTATTGAATTAGCAAAAATACATCCTGGAAATCCCGGAAGAGTAGAAATGCTTTCTGGTTATGATGAAGTAATTTTAAAAATGGGTAATCCGGGTGCCTCAGCGAGGACAGCCCAGCAAATCTTCAACTTGCTTGGGAATAAAGCCTGACGGATGTTAATTCTACATGAATTAGAATAAAACTTAAAAGGCAATAAAAAAGGGAAGCGTTTAGCTTCCCTTTTTTATTAACAAGATAACTTCAATTAAAAATTATCTTTAATCTCTTCCTCGCGAACCGGATTTGTATTGGATTCAACTTTATTCAAACTTCTGGTCCTGCCGAAAATTTCCATCGACTTTTGGTTGTAAGCAACTGCGGCTTCCTCTGGCGTTGGGAAAAAACCAATGTCAATTCTTTCTGAGCGATTGTAAAGTGTAGCTCTGTAACGATCTCCTTCCCTGTAAACGCCCCTGAAGCCTGATTTGCTGTGGTGCTTTTTTGTGTTGCGGGTGATTTCAGAACGAGTGGCCCAACACAGATTATCAAGACGGCAATCAAGTTTGTTGCCATTCTTAAACATCACATAACGATGCTCCTCAGATTCTGGCTCACCTAAGAAATGGTCAGCCATAATTTTATGGAGATAAAGTGTTTCGTTTAGATAAGAGCCGTCCTGTTGAGGATGGTTTTTTTGATAGAATGCATATCCGTTGCTGTGCTTCCTCAGGTTTTCTACCATATTTTTAGAGGCATAGAGCGGGCTTTCTGTAATAAGTTTGAAAGTCTCTTCAGAGATTAGTACTTCTTCATCTTTGCAATTACGGAGGGAGACTTTGTATAACATTGTATATCGTAGAGGTTTGAATCTGATGATTGAATTGGCAGCCTTTCGTGCTTTGAATGGGCTAAATTAGGTTTCGATTTCAATCTTGCACAATAATTTTTGCAACTTTTTTTAAGAATTTTTTTTGCGGAAAACATAGCATTGAAACACAGCGATTCAGGTTTTTTTTTATAAAAATCCGAACTGAATAAAAATGAATTCCAAAAAAAAGTTGGAATTTTTTAGACGGTTTTCGGACCAAAAGCCAGATCTCCAGCATCTCCCAAACCTGGCACAATGTAGGCATGTGAATTGAGTTCTTTGTCGATTGCCGCAACCCAGATTTCGGAGTCTGGTAGATTTTTTTCAACCCAACCAATACCTTCTGGACTGGCTATTACGCTTGCGATGGTAATGGCCGAAGGCTTCCCCCTTCGGAAAAAGGCTTCAGCCGCTTTCACAATTGATTTTCCTGTAGCGAGCATTGGATCAATGAGAAAAATATGACGGCCTTCAATTTCTGGCATGGCTGTATATTCCAATTCGATGTCAAAACTTAAATCATCTTTGTTCTCTCCACGGTA
>CANETC010000086.1 GCA_947441055.1 Cytophagaceae bacterium
GGGTGCTGGCCTGTCCAATTTCAAGTGCTCCACCGGTTGTGAAATATCCTTTGTAGGAGGAAATGGTTGAAATCAGGAATGCAAAAACAAATGATTTGGTGAGTGCGAAGAAAATATTGAAGGGGCGAAATCCATCCCGTATTCCACGAATAAAATCGGTAGGAGAAATTACTGTTCCGAATTCAGCAACGGCAAATCCGCCCATCAGGGAAAGAAATGCGGCGAGTATGCAAAGCGCAGGAATCATGATGCAGGCCGCAATAATTTTTGGTAAAATTAAGAAGCTTGCGGAGTTAATTCCCATAACATCTATGGCATCTATTTGCTCAGTAATGCGCATGGATCCGATTTCGCCTGCCAAGTTGGAGCCGACTTTTCCGGCAAGAACAACGCAGGTAAAGGTTGGGGCCAACTCTAAAAGGGTCATGTCCCTGCAAATGGTGCCAATCACCGAAAGTGGAACCAAGGGACTTACAAGGTTGTCGGCGGTTTGAATGCAGGTTACAGCGCCAATAAAGGAGGCAACAATGGCCACAATTACAAATGAGTTGCTGCCGATTTTGACCATTTCATCCAGAATCAGCGGCGGGTAAACACGCAGGGATTCCCTGTTTTTAACGGTGCTTTGCAGGAAAAGAATATACTTACCAAGGTCTTCAAAAATGCTCATGGCCTTTTGGTTTTAAAAAGTGAATGTACAAGAATGGAATATAAGTCCGGATTTAGTTCTTGTTTGATCGTTGTTAATCCTGCCAGTCGGCAATAAAAAGATTGGTATCTCTACCACCGCCATTGTTTCGGTTGCTGCTGAAAACCAGTTTTTTGCCGTCAGGTGAAAACATCGGGAAAGCATTAAAAAGGCTTTCATTGGTAATTCTTTCAAGATTGTTTCCATCGCGATCTACCATGAAAAGCTGGAAATCGTAACCTTTTTGTCCATGGTGGTTGCTGGAAAATATGATTTTCTTGCCTGAAGGATGAAAGAATGGAGCCCAGTTGGCCTTGCCCAGACTGGTAATCTTTTTCAGATTGCTGCCATCGATGTTGCAGGTGTAAATTTCCATGTTTGTGGGCGCTACAAGGTGCTCTTTGAGCAATTCTTTATACTCTTTTTGTTCTTCCTCGGTCTGTGGTCTGGAAGCCCTGAAAACAAGTTCTCTGCCATTGGGTGAAAAGAACGCCCCGCCATCATAGCCAAGTCCGCTGGTAATTTGTTTCTGATTTTTTCCGTCGATGTCCATTACCCAAAGTTCGAGGTCACCGCTACGGTCGGAAGTGAATACGATTTTATCGCCTTTGGGAGAAACAGTGGCTTCGGCATCGTAGCCGGGGCTGTTGGTTAGTTGTTTTTTTGTCTTGCCATTTTCATCCGCAACAAAAATATCGAACTCAGGATAAACAGCCCAAAGGTACTTACGGTCTGCCCTTGGTGCCGGTGCAGGCGGACATTCTTTACCAGCCAGGTGTGTGGAAGCATATAATATTTCTTTGTTTCCAGGCAAATAGTATGCACAAGTTGTACGGCCTTCGCCGGTACTGATCAAATGCGGCTGAAATGCGGTATCAGACTTGCTGGCTTGTAAATCCATGCGATAAATCTGGTCGCATTTAAGTCCCCATTTTGGGTTGTTGGTCTGGAAACAAAGTTGTTTGCTATCCGGCGAGAAGTAGGCTTCGGCATTGTCACCTCCAAAAGTAATCTGCCTTAAATTTCGGAGGTGGTTTTCCACTGCTTCCTGTTTTATCTGTCCGATTGCCAGAGAGCTGCTTGCCAAGGCAAGAATGAGGGCGGTTTTCTTCATGACTGTCTTCGATTTCAAGCTGCAATTTTGCCCTATGGCTTTTCAGTTTCCGCTTTTTTTTCAAATTTGTGCCAGAATGGGGGAAAAAGATTTCGATTATGCTGATTTTGTTTCTGAGGAGCGGATTGTTCCTGAGGAGAAACTTGGCAAATACAACCTACCTTTTATCCTTTTTCCGGCATTTTTCCCATTTTTGTTTGTTATCAATTTTGGCACTCAAGGCTTTTTAAGCGGGGTGGATAACTTTTTCACTTTTCAGAATCTGTTCTTAATTTTTTCTGCAGGTTTTGTTGCACACGAACTGCTTCATTTTCTAAGCTGGCAGGCATTTTCAGGACTTCCGATTCAGGACTTCCGACTTGGCATGCGCTGGAGTCAGTTTACGCCTGTAATTGGTTGCCAACGACCTATGCGTCCAATGGCATTTCGGATTGGCTTGATTATGCCATTCTTGCTGATGGGCGTTTTACCGATGTCCTTGGCCTTTTATTTTCAAAATACCTGGTTGTTGTGTGCGGCAGTGATTTACATGGCCTGGGCTTCTGCCGATATTCTTACTTTTATTTTATTCTGGAAATCGCCTTCCAATTGTTTTGTGGAAATGCACAGAAGTGCTTTGGGCTGTATTGTGTACAACCCCAAACCAGATCTGGACGAATCGCCTGCATCCATAAAAATTAAAGTTGATTAAAATGAATCTGGTTCTGGCTTCAGCCTCTCCACGCCGTAAGGAGCTCCTTTCCGGAATGGGGCTCACTTTTGAGGTTTTTGTTTCGGATGTGGATGAGTCATTCGACCCTGAAATTCCACCTGTCTTGGTTCCGGAAATGTTGGCCCGTAGAAAGGCGGAGCATGTTTCTAATTTAAAGCAAGGTTCGGTCATCATTGCAGCCGATACAGTCGTGGAGGCGGATGGGAAAATTTTGAACAAGCCCGCTACTGCCAAGGAGGCCAGAGAAATGCTCGAAATTTTGTCTGGCACAGTTCATTTTGTCCACACCGGTTATTGTCTACTTGGTCCGGATGGGATTATTTCGGGTACTGATACCGCCTCCGTTTGGTTCCGTACCTTGAAGGAAGATGAGCTTGAATATTATGTCGCAAGCGGCAAGCCATTTGATAAAGCCGGTGGCTATGGCATTCAAGAGTGGATTGGCCTGATCGGGGTGGAAAGGATTGAAGGTTCCTATTTCACTGTGATGGGCCTCCCGAGTCATCGCATCTGGGCCGGACTAAGAGAAATGGGTTTTCCTGTTTTAGTCTGAATTCAATTTGATGCTTTCCGAAATCTGCTTGTACAAGGCAGAAAGTTCTAGGTTGCCTTTAAGCTTTTCAAGGTGCGCATCCATGGTTCGTAAATCATTTCTTCGGGCCGGACCGGTTTGGGCAAGTTCGGGCATCAACAAAAAAGCTTTTTCAATGGTTTCCTTTGCCAATGGTTTAAGCAATTGGAAATCAATCCCCTCTGCATCGAGAATTGCTTTGGCCTGAAAAAGCATATGGTTGGTGAAATTGTTGGTGAACACAGCCGCCAAATGAAGGAATCTCCTTTGCTCTGAGTCCATCACCACCATTTTGCATCCCAGCGATTTCCCCAGGGCATAAAGCAATTCATGCACATTGGCGGCCGATGATTCAATGCAAATGGGCACATCCTTAAATTCTACCGCTTTTTCTTTGGTAAAAGTCTGAAGGGGATAAAAGACCCCATAATTGTGCATAAGGTGCGCAAGCCTTTCCATCGGAACAGATCCGGAGGTGTGCACCACAATGGTATCATCGCTAACAACCAATTGCTGTGATAAAAATGAAATTGCATCATCCGCAACCGCAATAATCAATAGGTCGATGTCGAAGTTTGAAAAATCAGGCTCTTCAATCACCTGTGTGTCATACAATTGAGAAGCCAGAACAGCAGCATGCCCCGGATCTCGGCTGTAAATGGCCGGAATCATATGACCGGCCTTTTCGAGATCCTGACACAGGTGCCAGGCAAGGTTTCCAGAACCTGCAATTCCAATTTTGTAATACTTCATCTTGATTCGCTTATCAATGCAAATAAATGGATTCCTTTTCTTGTTTTTCTCTTCCTAAGTTCTGACCTTGGCTTTGGCTGTTCAAAGAAATAATGGCATCCCCGATAAAAGACCTGGTTCGAAGTGGTGAAACAAACCGAATTGAGTTCAAGAAAACCTTGCCTCAACCGGAGAAATTTGCCAAGGCACTGGTTTCCTTCGCAAATACCCGAGGCGGGACGATTTTGGTTGGGGTTCAGGACGACAAACGATTTGTTGGAATAAGTGATTTTGAGGAGGAAAAGTATGTGCTCGAAAAAGCCGCTGCTTTTTTTTGTGTGCCTGAGGTTTTGTTTAAAGTAAGTGAAGAGATGCTCGAAGGTAAAACCTTCATGGTAATTAAAGTTCCTGAAAGTCAGACAAAACCGCATTATTCTATTGATTCAAAAGGCGAAAAGCTGCTTTATGTTCGTTCAGGCGACCAATGTATTCTCGCAAGTCCTCTTGTGGCCAGATCGCTGAATATGGAAAAGGAAGGCCGAGATCTGCTAGAAAAAAAGCCACTTTCAAAAAATGAAGATTTGCTTTTTAAATACCTGGAAAGTAAAAAACGAATCACCTTAAAAGATTATGCCAAATTGATCAATGTTTCCAAAAGAAGGGCTTCTAAAATCCTCATTGGCCTCACCTTGTCCGGCAGACTTTTTATGCACGATTTCGAAAAGACGATTTATTTCAGCAAAGCTTAAAAGCCTGCAGCCGCAGCATCTCGTTTAACCTTTACATAGGTGCAATTTTCGCCTGCAAGCCTGAAGTACTTTTTTGCAAGGTCTTTATTGCCTTCCTCCATCGCGATTTTTGCAAGTTCATTGTACGCCAAACCAATCTGTCCTTTGGTCAGGCGGTCACTGGTTTTTCCATACATCAGAGCTTTTTGCAAATTCCATTTTGCGGCATCTCTATGTCCATTCATTTTTTCTTGGAGTCCTTGCATATAATAACCTGAAAGCAGCGCAGTTGATTCGGTTCTTCCAAGCAGATTTTTGATAATCGGACTTGCCTCATCCTTTCGCCCAGATTCGAGCAGACATTCCCCATACAAAATCGAGAAAACCCAATTTCCTGGATAGAGTCGGTTTAGGTTGTTGGCATGCTCCATGGCCTTTGGTACATCATAATAATCCCTCATGGCAATGGCACAAAGGAAAACCAAAGCTTCCGCCGATGAGAAAAGGCTTTTCTGGCTGGCAATGGAAAGGTCTTTTAGCCCATCTTCCTTGTTGCCGTCGGGAAAGAAAACCGTGAAAGCTGAATATACTGGATGGGTTTCCGGGAAGGCAACTCTGTAATAATTGTAAAGACCTGTGGTGAAATAGAAGTCAGGAAAAGCAGTTTTTAATTTGAAGCCTTTTTTGATTAAAGGAAATGCTTTCCTTGTTTCATTTACAGCGTTGATAAACTCGCCTTCCTCAGAATGATGCCGCGCCAGAAGCAGGTTGGCGGTCATAAAATAATATCCGGCCTCAGGGCTTTTTGGGTATTTTTTCATCATGGCCTCAGCACTCTTCACTACCCGATTCAGGTCTTTTTTATAAGCTTCATATTCCTTTGGTTTTGCACCGATTGGGAAGTATTTCCAATAATTTCGAATCGCAGAAAGCAGAATAAAACCTGGGTGGTTTGCATATTTGGCTTTGAATCGAAGCAGACTTTTCTGGGATTGATCAAAACGAAAATTATAAAAATGATGAATGGAGGCTTTTACGGAGTCAAGCGCAACTTTGTCTTCCAACAGAAGACCTTGCGCAGAAACCTGTAATTGGCAAAGCATCATGGATGTAGTAATCCATAAAATGAATTTGGTGTTGAGTGTTTTAAGTAGGCCCGACATTGAGGAGATATAGATTCAAATAAAGTGCAGATTTGCCGGATTTCAGAATGGTATCTTCTTCAATTTTTGAAAAAAAGAAAAACGCAGAAAAAGAGTCATTAGGCCCTTTGATGGCTTTGGGCTGGTTTTTGATTTTTCTATTTGGGAAACATCCGGATGCCCCCTGGGGGGATGGAATTGGATATGCCCTTGCCATCCGAAATGGTTATGATTTTGCCACCAATGCCAATAGCCATTTCCTGTATCTAAATCTGGCAGAAGTTTTTGTGAAGATTTTAGGAATTCAGGATACGGCGGCTTTTCTCGGTTTTTTTAGTGCTTTTTGGGCAGCGGTTTCTTTGTACATCACCTATGAAATTGGGAAATTAGTCGCGGGGCAAAAAGCTGGATGGATTTCCCTCAACCTTTTGGCTTCTGGTTTTGCCTTTTGGAGGCTTGCGAGCATTCCGGAAGTGTATTCCATGGAACTCGCCTTTTTTGCCACATGTTTATTTCTCCTGCTTCGTTGGTCGAGTTCATATGAAAGAAATTACTTCCATGGCTTTTTGTTGGTTCATGCCCTGGGAATTCTGGTTCATATTCACCTAATCGTTTTATTTCCCCTGATTGGCGCATTGTTTATTTTGAGCAAAAAGACTCCGCCGCTTTCTGCTCTCTTCTGGTACATGATTCCACTGCTGATTTGTATTTGGTCTGTGGAGTTTTTAGGACTGAATTCATGGTCACAAGTGCTTTTTGATTCTGCCGGAACCGGCCTACTTTCTTTTCAAGTTCTTCGGCTTATTCAAGGACCATTTTTTGTAATCGCCTTGCTGATTTTTATGATGCCGGCATTTCCCCTGCTTGTTTTTCTAGCAGGAAAGCAAAGAATTCTGCAATTAAAATCTGCCCCGTTTTTTTGGCCTGCTGTTTTTTTGCTGACTTCATTCGTAGGATTTGCATCCTTATACCCGGATCCTGGAATTTTTGTATTTCTGTTGCCAGCTTTCCTGATTCTGTCACTTTTTGCTGGAATTCTCCTTGCGGAAACAACACAAATCAAGAAGTTGTTGACCTTGATTCCAGTCTTTCAACTTGCTTGTTGTTTATCAGGATTTTGGGCTTTTAACCACTTTGCTCCGGACCATTTTTTGCAACAACAAGAAATTAAAGGCGGGAGCGGGTTTCTATTTTTGCCCTGGGCCAGAGGAAATATCGCTTCAGTTCTGGAAAAATCCCGAAGCATTCCGCCCGATTCTGTTCCGGTAGGAATGCGTTGGAATTCTGCCCAGGCGCTTCGCTATGATTCAATTCGCTTACTCGACAAGCAAGCGGCGGGTGAGTCCGGTAGATAGCCTTACAACATAACAACCTGGCAAAGTGCCAGCAATGTTCACAATTGCTTTGCCGCCAACAGCTTTACCCGTCCGTATTTTCATTCCCGAGGTATTCAGAATTTCGTATTGAAACTCATTTTTATCGAGCAAATAAACCTGGTCTTTTGCCGGGTTGGGGAAAATGCTAAAAGTGTTGTTGACTATTTCGGCATTTGCTGAAATGGACTCAGTCAAGACTTCATCCATACAAAAATAGGCGGGCGTGTTCATCCCAAAAGTGCCGATGTCGGAACTCGATAGCTCAAATCCAAGGCTGTCAAAAGCATTGGAAAAAGAGGTTTCGGCCAGTATCCAATCTTTTAGGATGTAGTCGTTTTGGATGCCTTGGGCGCGATAGTCTGCCAAGTAAAAGGATGCACTGTCGCTGATGCTTCCATTCAGATAATTGTACACTTTTAAAAGGAAGTAATCTGGGTCGAGGCCATCCTGTCCGCCAAATTTCTTTGAAAATGCGTCTCCAAATTGCATGCTTCTTGCCGCATAAGTATTGTTGGAAAGCCTGAAACTGAGCAGTCTTCTTGCTGGCTGACCAGAAGTTTTGCGAATGAAAATTCTGGAGGATGCATAGGCAAGTGCGAAGGTATTTCCCAGCCATGCTCTGCCAGCCCTGCAGCTGAACTGGTTTTCATAGCCAGCCGTAACGCTATCGGTCTTGCGGGACAAGGCAAATCCATTCCAGGACTGAAACGATGCATTGTAATCATTCCGAAAAAAAAGTCCGTTATCGCTAAAGCCTGAAGATGAATCCGAACCGGCGTAATAGCCTAGGCTGCTATCAATCGGAATATTTTCAAAGCCTGAACTGAATTGGGCCAAAGCCGCAAATGGTAAAAAAGAGAATAGGATGTAAAGCTTTTTGAACATGTGTTTATAGATTAAAAGTTGATTTTCATTCCTGTATTGAAGTTCCTTCCGGGCATTGGATAACCGGGCATTTGCGTATAACGGGCATTGAACATATTGGAAATGCTTCCAAAAAAATGGAGGCCTGATTCTTCGCTGGCCTGAAATTCAATGCCTGAATCTACGAGCTGGTAGGGGGGGAGTTTTTGCAAACCATCGGAATCTATGTTTCGGCTTCCACAGTGAAACAAGCGGATGAAGCTTGAGAATTTCCTGAAGCTGGCCTTGAAAAAGGTAGAAGCCTGGAAGTTCGGACTAAATGGAAGTGGTTTTGTTTGCGGCCCATCGGCATTGGTTTTGAGGATGGTTTGTGCGGAAATTCTCGTTTCAAGATTGGCTGAAAAAGTAAACCCACTGTTTGTTTGGCAAGAGAATTCTGGATTGAAAACCAAACCTCTTAAAATTACCGAACCGATGTTGGAAGGTTTCCACAGCGCGAAATTTGGCTGCCAGAGGATATAATTGTGAATTCGGCTTTCATAAACGCCTACATGCAAAGCGACTTTGCTATTGGCCGTTTTGTTGGAAACATATTTCCAATCCAGGTTGGAAGTGAAGCCCTTTTCACTTTGCAAAGATGGATTTCCGGCACCAGGCCAGTACAGGTCGTTGAGTCCGGGATTCCGCAATTTCCCATGAATGCCTAGTTCAATTCTTTGGTTTTTATTGATTTGAATGCTGCTCAATATTGAGGGGATTCCAGCAAATTGGGCTTTGGCGGAACTTGAAAATTGCCAGCTTTCAATTCTGAATTCTGGTCTTAGGAGAATTGTATTCTTGAAGAATGTCAAATTTCCAGAGACTCCAATGCCGGCTTTTGTTTGTGTTTTTTCGGAATCGAAAGCAGAGCTTTTTGCCGTATTCTGGCTGGAATGGGCATTGATCCGAATTGAGTGGCTGCCTTTCCAATATTGTCCATACGTTTGGAAATAAGCTCCTTGAATTGTGGCGCTGCTTTGGATGCCTGATTTTGGGTCTTCAAAACCCAGAAAGTCTTTACTAAAGCCAGCCATGGCATTAAAATCAGAATAACTACGGTTGCGGCGATAACGAATAAACAAGCGATTGTTATGGTCTTTTTGGCTTGCTTGTGCATCTGTTTCTAAAATTGCCCCAGGAATTTCCCTGTAGGAATTTTGCAACCAGAATCCAGTTTCGAGCTTGCTGCTTTTGCAAAGTTCTATGGATGCCATGCCATCTGCACCATTAAATTGTCGGGCGCTGTGTGATTGCCTAAGTTTATATCCTTCAATTGAGTAAGGAAAATCCCATTGGGCTGAATTGTTCCAAGCACGAAGACTTCCTGTCGCCCTTCCTTTGCTTCCTCCAATGGAAAGCCATTGCTCCAGCCTGGAAAAGGAGCCCGCTGAAAATCCAAACTCTGACTTCAATGGGCTTTTTTCTGCTAGAGAACCCAAGTTCAGCGAGCCCCCAAAGGATGCACAAGACGCAGGCTCGGAAATTCCACCTTCACGGAGGCTTGCAGTTTCGAGCAAGGAAGCTGGAATCAAACTGGCGTCTGCCTGACCCAGCATGGCATTGTTAAACGGGATTCCATTCCAACTGATGTCTGTATGTGCCGGCGCGGCGCCTTGTAAAGAAATTCCATGGCTTCCACTTGGTCCATAGGCGCGGAGGTAGGTTCCCGGCTTGGTGATTAAAGGATTTTCGTGAAAGAAAGTAAATAGGCTATCACCTTTTTCAGTTTTCTGAATTCTCTTGCTTGCAGTAATGGTGAGTTCCAAGGTGGTGAACGATCGTTCTTGCGCCAGGCAAAACGCCTGACTTATTAGCAGAATTGTCGTTGTAATGATGGCCCTGTTCATTCTATTTTGGTGGGAACAGGGCGAATAGTCCTAAATCAAGGCTTGCCTGAAACATGTTCAGAAACGCCTGTTAATCAGGGCCGTTTGCCTTTCTTCCCGAAAGCTTCCGGTTATGTGGCAAGGCAGGTCTCCTGACTTGGACAGTTTCAGCAGCCTTCCCATGGTTGTAGCCACAGTGGCGATAAATTTGCTGAAACGCTTTGCGTCCTTACAGTTGCGGGAACAGTACTGGATTTTCACCAGTTTCCCTTTTAATCCAAACCGCCGAATGGCAGTTCAGAACCAAAACCGATACAAATGAAATGGAAAAATCCGGTTTATATCGACCGTATGTATAAATACCATGAATCAGGATTTTTTCTTGCTTCCTGATTGCTTCTTTTTCGGTGAAGCCTCACTCGAACTATCCTCTTTTTCCGCTGCTGTTTTTTTCTTTTTTAATCGCTGATTCAGCAATAAAAAGGCCAGAGTGGAAAACATAAAAAGCCAGTAACTGACAGCAACACCAAAAAATATTGATTGGTGAATGCCAATCACAAAAAAAGCCACCATGATGCAAAACAAGAGTACATCAAAAAAATCCAGCCGTATCTGCATTGAGAATGGTTCCTTCAGGTTCAAGAATTGTATAAGAAGAGAAATCTTGTTTGGCGGTCAGGCCTTTTCCTTTCAGGAACTGGCTCTGTGTGCTGATTTCAACATATTCATTGTTAAAAACCCTGGCTTCTGATCGACTCCAATGGAGTTTTTCGGTTTTTAGGGTTTCCTTTTTAATCAGATCTTCCAGAACCACATGGCCAGTGGCTGTGTACAAATCCTGTATTTTATCAAAATGGACGAAGTCGGCTTTCAGTCTGGATTTTTCCTTGTCGTTACCTTCAAAAATTGTGACGGTAAATCCGGAAGGGAATTCCTGATTTCCATCTGCAAATTCCAGCTGAAGTGGGGCCTCCATGCGCATTTTTATATTCCCAGAATCAAGGTAAGTGGTTGATAAATTTTCTGTTGCAACCAATGGACCCGCATAATAGCGAATGGGTAGTTCAGTTTTTTTTTCCTTGCAGGCTGCCATAAGAAAACAGGTCAGCAAGCAAATTGCCAGATGTCGGATTCCAGTGTAAATCAAAACTTATCCTCGGGTTGGGTTTCTGGTTCCTTTGGCTTATCGGCATCGCCTTTTTTGGCAGGTTTGCGCTTGCTCTCTTTCCTTGGAATCGGCGGTTCTTCCACGGCTGTGCCAGGTGCATTGATGTCTTCTTCGGCAAGGCTGTCATCAAAGCTTTCTTCAAATTCTATTTTTAATCCGGGGTCCGACAACTCAGGATCTTTTAAATCTGTTTTTTTTAGTGGCTTTATCTCTTTGGGCTTGGGTTTTGGAATTGCCGCATCTTCCGGATTTTCCTCCGTTGGCTCTTCTTCATTTGCTGGATTTTCGCCTTCTTCCTCAGGTTTTACTTCGTCCGAAGGCTCCTCTTCACCTGTTGCTGTACTGTCCACTAC
>CANETC010000087.1 GCA_947441055.1 Cytophagaceae bacterium
ATGTTCCATTGGGTGGGCTAATTGTAAAGGAAGAAATCATTTCAGTTTTTGATGACAAACCGCTTCCGCTTGGACTTACTTATTCGGGTCACGCAGTGGCATGTGCGGCTGCAAATGCCGTGATTGACATTTACCATGAAGAAAAATTGGCAGACAATGCTGCAGCGATGGGTGCTTATATGGAAAAGCGTGTAGCGGAATTGGCTGAAATTCATCCGAGCATTGGAGATTTTAGGAATACCGGTTTGCTTGGTTGCATTGAGCTCGTGAAGAATAGGAAAACCAAGGAACCAATGGCCCCTTGGAATGCCGCTCCGCATGAAATGGAGATTATGAATAAAGTAGCTGCGAAAATTTCAGAACTCGGGATGTTTACCTTCGTTCGTTGGAATTGGATTTTTACAGCACCACCACTCATTGTAACAAAAGATCAGATTGATGAAGGGCTCGATATTATTTCTCAGGCATTGAAAATTGCCGATGAATATTGCACTTGATTCTTTTAAATGATTTCTTGTTTTTTTTGGCTTTAGGATTTCTCCAATCCTAATTTGCAGTCCCTTTTTTCTATCAATATGAAAGTACACCTTGTAACCGGTGCCTGTGGTTTTGTGGGCAGAAATCTTGTTAAGCGACTTCTATCCACAAGTTCCGACTTTTTGGTAATTGTTGATGATTTATCAACTGGAACAACACCAGAAAGTTGGTTGCCATCTTCAGAACTATTTGAATCCTCAAATTCTGAAAGAATTGGAGAACGGATTCTTTATTTCCGTCAGGATTGTCGCAAATTTTTCCAGCGCTGGTACGAAAATCCGGAGTGGCTCAAGTCTTTTGGACTTGACATTGTTTCATTTGACGATGTATTTCATTTTGCAGCCATTGTAGGAGGAAGGTCTAAAATTGAAGGAGATCCGATGATGGTGGCCCTGGACCTTGCCATCGACGCCGAGTTTTTTTACTGGATTACAAGGTTTAAACCAAAGCGTGCCCTTTTTCCAAGTTCTTCAGCCGCTTATCCAATTGATTTGCAAACGGATACTGCGGCGATTGCATTGGCTGAATCAGACATCAATTTCGCAAAAATGGGTCAGCCGGATATGACATATGGCTGGTCTAAATTAACAGGTGAATTCCTCGCACAGGTAGCCGCTAAAAATTATGGAATTTCAGTTGCTTGTGTTAGGCCATTTTCTGGGTATGGAGAGGATCAGGACTTGAGTTATCCTACGCCTGCAATCGCTGCCAGAGCAGCCAGAAAAGAAAATCCCTTTGAGGTTTGGGGAACAGGTTACCAAGGACGCGATTTTGTACACATTGATGATTGCATCGATTGCATTCTGATGGCATTGGACAACATTCATGATGGAACCGCTATCAATATTGGAATGGGTAAGCTCACCAGCTTCCGCGACCTGATAGAAGTGTTCACTTCCTTTGCAGGGTATAAGCCTGAAATTCGTGCGCTTGTAGATAAGCCAATGGGCGTTCATAGCCGGTATGCCAATATGGATTTTGTGAACAACACCTTCGGTTGGAAAGCAAAAATCAGCATTGAAGAGGGCATGCACCGCGTTTACGAAGCAGCCCTAGCGCGAATCAAGAACGGAGCTTAGTTCCTTCCGATCATTAATCTCATCGATTGGAAAACTGAACCCGATCGGAATGCTACATGGTAAATTCCTGCCGGCCAGTTGATGGTTGACAGTGTTTTTCTGTATCTACCAGGAAGTGGTTTGTCGTCATTGATTGTAACCATCTCCCTTCCCAGCATATCTGTGATCATGATTTTGATTGGGTCGCCAGCCACAATGCTTAAATCAATCGTGGCATTGTCACTTGCCGGATTTGGATAGAGTCCAACAAGCGAAGGCACAGAATCTAGGCTCAGACATTGTTCGTTGTCCTCCGGACTGGTTTCCTTTTCAGCATCCTGAAGACGAGCCTTTACGCAGATGAATGGAATTTTTTGGGAGTTTTTGAATTGAATCCCGGATTTGAAATCATAACGAACAATGGCATTGGGGAGAAGAATTCCGGTCCAGGTTTCTTTTAAAGTTAAAACACTTCCTGCATTTGCCAGCAGGTCCAGACTTTTAAGCGCAATGTTGCTTTGGTTTTCAATTTCAACGGCGAGGGCAATATTTTCATTTCCCCGTGCGGCCAAAACCTTTCGCACTTTTATTCCTTGCTGTGGATTGGTTACCACATTCACCACCTTCTGAACCGTAGTGGAACATATTGTGCCGCTACGGGTGGCAATCATTGTAATGATGAAACTGCCTTCTTCATTGTAAAAATGCGGAGGCGGATTTGGAGAAATGCTACTGCTGCTGTCGCCAAAATCCCAGCTATAATTATAACTCGGGTTTACATCCGGTACCTGTTTGAAAATTACTTGAAAAGGCGGTTCACTGAAAGTGGAACCCGTAATGCTAAAATCCGCTTCTGCTGGATCAAGCACAGTAATATCTTGACTTCTAACCACTTCATCAACACAACCGCTGCTTGATTTTACAAACAGGCGCACATCATAGGAACCCTTAAGGTCGAATTGAACCACTGGATTCCTGGTGTTGTAATTGAGTCCGCCAATCGACCAATTCCAAACTTCAATAGAATCATTTCCAGCATCTGTCATATCGAAAAAGCGAAAGGGTGTACCAATGCAACCTGTTTCTTTCCTGAAATTGGCAGCAATTTTTGGCCCTATGGAAATAACTTTTGTAAAAGTATTCGGGCAGTCTTCTGCTGTACGAACCGTTAGCTTCACAATTTTATTTCCGGCAGGTTCATTGTAATAAACAGGACCCGGGCTTTGCTGATCTGAAGTTTGATTGTCAACTGTCCCAAATTCCCAGAAATAGCTTGTTATGCCACCTGGAATGCCATTTGCAGTACTTAGGTTTTGAAATGTTACCGGTTCGTCTTTGCAGGCTTTGTCGAAGGAAAACGAGGCAATCGGCGATCTTTTGGATGTAACTGAAAGGCTGTCTTCGGAAGAGCAACCATTTTCAGTTGTAACCTTTAAGCGAACCTGATAAGTACCAAAATTCTGGAAAGATTTGAGAGGTGCTTTTACGGTATCAGTACTTCCGTCACCAAAATCCCATTCATAACTCACTTGCTGACCGGCATCCAGACTGCTCGAGAAGTTCATTGGTAAGTTCTGGCAAAATAAGGATGCCTGAACCGCAATGCTGAAAGTGGGTCTTGTATTGACTTTTACTATTTTGGTAAACGAGTTGGCGCACTCGCCTTTGAATGCCACCAGGCGAACTGCATAAACACTTGTGCTTGTAAATGTGTAAGTGAAATTGCCAGTTGCATTGTAAGGGGCAGCGTCAACATACCAACGCAAGGAATCGGCGCTTGGTCCTGAAAGTTGTGGGACAAATGTTACCAGTTCACCCAAACAGGCACTTGGATTGCTGAAGGAAACCAATGGTCCGCTGCCAGAAATCTCAATGTTCCGGATGATTGTGCTGTCACAATTACTTTCACCTTTCACCTTGAACTTAACTTCGTAAGTGCCTGTTTCTGAAAAGAAAAAGCGGGGATTGGCTTTTGTAGAGCTCGCGTACAAAACGCCATTTTTGCGTATTTCCCAGTTTCTTTCGGCAATGTTCTCGTTCACTGTTGTGGACAAGTCTGTAAACTGGATTGAGTCGTTGGTGCAAAGCGTGCCACCTGTGCCCGCAATGAAGTTAGGCTTTGGTTTGTCTGCGATTACTACAGTTCTGGTGGTTTCGTTGATGCAACCACCTTGTTCTCTTACCCGAAGTCTAACTTGATAAATTCCCCCTTTGTTGAAAATATGGACTGGATTGGAAAGAATTGAGGAATCGGCTGCGGCCGAAAGGCTGTCGCCAAAATTCCAGTTCCAATTGGTTATGGATGTAAATGTTCCTGTGATGGAGGCATCATTAAATTGAATGGGCTCTCCTTTGCAGCGATTTCCCGGAATAACAAAATCTGCGTCAACCAGGTTTTGCACAGTTACAGAATCAAATCCGGCCACGGGATTGCCGGATAAATCATAGCCTTGAAAAGAGAAATAATATTTGCCATCTGCCCTGTAAACCTGATTATCAACCGTCTGTGAATAGGCCATTGGCTTATCCGCAGCACAAGGGTTCTGAAATTTTAACCTATACAAGGAACCTGTTTCACTCAGGCCGAAAAAGTAATATTGCGACAATTCGGTTTGATACAAATGAAAGGTGTTTACCTTGGTAAGTCCCGAATTAGCCACCGTTCCGGCAAAGGTTCCCAGACTGTCAATGATTGGTTCATTGTTGAGGCTGTTTCCGAATGAAAATTGATAAAGGTTGTTTTTGTTGGTCTGCGTTTTGGAAACAAATAAATGAAAGTCATTTCCGTCTTTTACCACTTTCAGTCCACGGGCATAAAGCACAGGCAGCATCTTGATGTTTGCTTGCTTTTGAAGTCCATTTCTGAAGGTAAGATGGAAAACAGAGTCCTGTACCTGATCGCTGATAAAGGCATGCCAGGTTTTGCAATCCCGAATCATGCTAATTTTAAACAGGTTAACAGCGCCCGGAACATCCAGATTTAATGGAAAAGGGATGTTGCGGTAAGTTGGACCAAAATTCAGGAATGTGATGGCACCAGAATTCTGGTTGGCTATTGCGGCATACTTGTTTCCGGCATCTTCGAAAAGGTCGATGCCCCTTGGTTTGGACAAAAATCCGGGCAGGTTGAGGATGGCAAAACCTGGATTGACATTGGTGATGTCTGAGCCGAAGTTTAGCCGGACCATGGCCTCACCAGTCGCATAAATGCAGAGGGCAAACCAATTGTTTCCCTCTTTAAATAATTTGAAATCAGAAATGCCGGAAAATGCAGCGCCTCCATTTGGAAGAGTTATAGTGAGCGCCTGTGCTGGAATTCCATCCGGATTTTGTCCCAGATTCAAGCGCAGGAGGGAAGTGCCGTTACAAACAAAGCCGTAATAATTTCCACCGGCTTCCACAATTTGTGTTCCCATTGCATTGCCTGTACCCGTAGCAGTGGGTGCTGTGAGTTTTAATGGAGGAAGTTTAAAATCACCTGTGCAGAAATCCCATTTTGGGCTTAAATAACTTCCACCATCTACAGATGAAGAAAGGCTATAATCATAACAAATTTTATCTGGATGGTTTAGGCTCACTTTTTGGCACCCTTCGTTGCCTTGTCCTGTATTAACAATCACAGAATCAAGTATTTGTGTTTTCGTACCATTGGCAGATTCGGCAGAAATTGTGATAAAGAACTTTCCTGATTCCAAGTATTGCGTGGTGTCCTGTCCGGTACTGGTAAGCAAAGAATAAGGTTTTCTGCTTGGACAAAAGTTTGGAAATTTTAGCTTGTAAACGGTTCCGGTATTGTTAATTGTGATGCCGAAAAACTCGCTTCCCTGGCGGATATAGTTGATTTGACCAACAGTTCCGGTAATCCCAAAATTCCCCAATGCACTAATTTGATCTGGCTCTTGATTAAGGCCATTTCCAAATCTTGCCCGGATGAGGCTTCCGGTGTTTGTGTTGATAAAGGCATACCATTTGCCCATGTCCTGCAGCAGACTCACACCTCGTAAATTGTTGAATGAGTTGGCAGAGGAAAGACCCGCGGTAATAGATGCGGTAAGTGCAACGGCTGTCGGCGTCCGACTCAGAGAATTGCCAAAGTCCAGGCGGTAAAGTTGACTGTTGGCAAGTAGAAGACCGTACCAGTTGCCGCATACATTTCCGAAACTTGCCTGAAAAAAGCCATTTGAATTCTGTAAAACCAAAGGGTTGTTCAATACACTTACCTGAGGATTTGACTCGAGCGAATCTGAAAAACGCAGCTTGACTAAATTGTTATTAGTCTGGTTATTGTTGTTGAAGACAAAGAGGTAAGTGGTATCGCCTTGTCGCACAATTTGTGCACCGGCAGGCGTTGCCAGAGTTCCGGTTGGAAGGGGTATTTCTGAAATAATTGGAGAATTGTTGTCAAGCGACTGACCAAAACGAATTCGCCAGAGTTTTGTGTCGCCATTAGACGCGAATCCAAACCAAATGCTATCCTTTTTTACCAATCGAAGAAATGCTGGATTGGGAAATTTATTTTGAAGAGTTCCAAGACTGGTGGAAAAATTTGTGATGTCGTTGTTGAAATCGGATCCAAAGCTTGCCTTGAAAAAGCATGTTGAATTGCTTACAACTGGCGATGGAATGAATCCTATCCAGGAATTCCCTGACCGAACCGGAATAACCTGCGTGGCGTTTGTAATGGCTGGAGTTCCCGTTTGTTGGGATTGCATAACCGGGGTTTGTTCCAAATCTCCGGCACAATAATCGATGGCAGTTTCGGTAACCTCGACAGTTTGGTTGTTGATTATGAGTGTGTCAAAATTACCCGAGCTGGAAGCTGATTTTGTGTATTGGATAATTGGGCAGGGACTTAGGTTGATACTTGAAATGGCATTGCTGCTTCTTATTTTGCCTAATGGAGATTTGTCGCTTTTTGAGTTTTTTGTTTGGGCTTGGGCGAAGAATCCTGTTAGGGTAATTAGGGTTGTTAACAGGAGTGATGTCGTTGAAATTTTAGGCATGAATTGCTTATTTTATCCCAAACATAAAGGCATCTAAGGTCTAAGTATAAGATTGCTGAAATCTAAGTACTTATGATTCTGTAAGGTTTGGGTACTTCGGCTGGCAAATTTTGCCGAATTGCAGGTGTTAAGGACTTTTAGGAAGTCTTTAACTGCCTCAATTGTTTGAATTTCAATTGATTCTATCGTTTATTTTAGAATCATCCAATTCCTGTGACTTGTAGTAAAATCGGCTTCAAAGAATCAAATCTGCTCCTGCGTAAGGATCGATTCTTCCATATTTCCGAAAGCCCCATTGTTCCATTTTTCAAGCCAGTTTGCAATGGTATCAGACTGCTCTATTTTCCATTCTCCAATTCTGGTGCGTCGCAGTGCTGAAAGGCAGGCGCCAGCTTCCAATGCCTTTCCAAAATCAAATGCCAGGCTTCGGATATAAGTGCCCTTGCTTACCACCACCCGGAAATCTATTTCAGGCATTCGATTGGCTGTAATTTCAAATTCCTTGATTTCAACATGCCTTGGCTGTACTTCTATTTCCTTGCCTTTCCTGGCAAGCTCATAGAGTTTTTTGCCGTTCACTTTCAGGGCCGAAAACATCGGCGGCATCTGCATTTGCGGTCCAAGAAACGAAGCAGCAGCTTGATGCAATTGTTCCTCCGTGATGTGGGCCGTTTCAAAAAAGGCATTTGGCTCAGTTTCTAAATCGTGACTCGGCCTTGTCTGACCAAGCAAAAAGGTGCCCGTGTATTCCTTTTCAGCCCCCATAAATGAATCAATCTGTTTGGTTGCCTTACCGGCGCAAACAATCACCAATCCACTTGCAAGTGGGTCAAGCGTGCCCGCATGGCCTACTTTTTTTTCCGGGATTGCCACCCGGATTTTCTTTACCACATCGAAAGAAGTCCAGTGGAGGTCTTTGTCGATTAAAAATACAATTCCATTTTCAGGCAACATTTAGTCCACGATTTTTAAAGGAACCCCCATGTACAATAAAATCAGAATGGTGCCGCCAAGGATAATGCGGTAATAACCGAATATTCGGAAACCATTTCGGTTCAGGAATGAAACAAATCCTTTCATCACAATCCATGCAACAACGAAAGCGATTGCGTTTCCGAGCAAAAGGTGACCAATCTTGTCGCTTGATTCTGCGATGAGTTCACGTTGGTCGATCAAGCTTTTGCAGGTTGCAGCAAACATAGTAGGCACCGCAAGAAAGAAGGAAAATTCTGCGGCTGTTTTTCTGGTTAACTTTTGAGTAAGCCCACCCAAAATCGTTGCTGCAGAACGGCTTACGCCTGGTATCATGGCAATGGATTGAATCAGCCCAATCCAAAATGCAGTTTTGTAATCAACCTCTTCTTTGTCATCCTTTTCATCACTGGAAAATAGTCTGTCAACAAAAACCAGAATTATACCACCAATAAGGAGAGATGCGGCAACCACTTCCACATTCTCAAGGAGTGCATCAATTCGTTTTTTCAACAATAAGCCGAGAATTCCGGTGGGTATAAATCCTGCAATCAGGACCTTGTAAAAATCAAAACTTTTCACAAAACGCTGGAAATATAGAACCACAACCGCAAGTATGGCGCCCAGTTGAATGCAGACCTCAAATACTTTTACAAATGGATCCTGTTGAATGCCCATCAGCGTGGAAACAAGAATCATGTGGCCAGTGGAAGAAATTGGAAGAAATTCGGTAATCCCTTCGACGATGGCCAAAATAATGACCTCTAAAATTGACATAAAATTTTACGGATGATATTGAAAATCAGTTCGAATGCATGAGCCCTGACCACTTCGATGCTTTAAAATGTAGTAAAGAAAAACACGCAGACTGTCGGAAAGGGAGCCGGTAGAAACCCCAGGCGAAGGAGCCCTGTAGTGAATCGGGATTTCCATGTAGCGGGTTTTTCGCAGCAAATAGCGGAGTTCGGTTTGATAAAAATGGGCTTTGGATTTCAGGGGGTATTTGAGAAATTCCTGAACAACTGATGCGTGAAAGCCCTGATAGCCAGAGGTCATATCTTTCATTCTTGTACCCAGAAAAACATTGGCAAGCACTGTGCCAAAGGTTGAAAGGAAGCGGCGCGAAAAAGGAGAATCGGCATTCGAGCCCCCGTTGATATTTCTGCTGCCAAAGGCACATTCGTTGCCTTCATTCAAAACCCGGAGAAACATCGGCAAGGCTCTTGGATCGTGTGAAAGTCCGGCATCCATTTCAATGATAAACTGGTGTCCGTTCTCAAGTGCAGTTTTATAACCCTTCAAATAAGCATCCACTACATTGCGGTTTTCAGGCGACCAAACTGTGGCAAAACGATTATCCTTTGCTGAAAGCGCCTGGCAAAGTTCCAGTGTGTTGTCTTTTGATGCCTTATCAACGATGAAGTAGACTTTGCCTGAAAGAAGTTTGTCCAGAACAAATGAAAGCACAGAAACCAATTCGTTCAGGTCTTTCGATTCGTTGGCTACAGGAATAATTACCGCCCAGTTGTTGTTGAAATACATGCTTCAGGATTGTTGCAAATATAGGAGGCTTGCGGGGAAATAATTTCCACCTTCTCAGGCCTTCATTATCAACCCTTTAAAATCGCTAAGCGCATTCATAAAATTCAAATAGGCATCGTATGGCGAATTATATGGATTGAAAATCCTGTGTACTGGATCCTGCCAGAAGCGGGTACTCATGTAATAGAAATGGTCGCTGGTTTGAAGTCTTCCCCAGGTATCAAGCAAATCGGGTCTCCCAAGTTTATACAAACTTATTTCACAGGCGTAAAGATTTTTCAGCGCGTCTTTTTGCATATGGTCGTAATGCCATGCGCCAAGGTCTTTGTCTTCGTCTGCCCAGGATGTCCAGTCTTTGGAAGAATAAACAGGTTTATTTTCTGGTCCGTTTTTAGCAGCATCCGAAGGCAGAGAGAACTGTAAATTTTCGTGTCTTACCATTTCATCAGGCAAGGCACCAAGAAAATCCATTATGCCAGTTTCTTGTTTTCTGTGTTCCCCGAAGGTTTCATAATCCATGTACAAAACCAGACTATGCTCGTCTTGCTCGCGTTTTGAAAGCCAATTGGCAAATTTCTTTCCGCTTAGGGGAAATTCATTCCAGGATGGATCCGCAAACCGAAAAGCGATGTCGTCTGAAAAACCAAAGTTTCGGGTGAGAATGTTGATGTTTTCCAATCCAGCACTAAAAACCCGGTTTGGACTTAATCCTCCCATATTCTGTGATTTTCCTTCGGCCAAAATGGTTTTATAGCCAAGCTCAGAAATTACGGGTAAGAGTTTGTCGGAATAAATCAGTTCGGTATTTCGGAAAACAGTAGGGCGAACTTCCAAAAGGTTTTGGATGGCCCTTTCATGCTTCACAACCTGACGGCGGAATTCGGCCTCGGAGTAAAGGCAGGCCAGACTGTGGTAATAAGTTTCGGCCAGAAATTCAACGCAACCTGTTTGACTAAGCCTTCTGAAAGATTCAATTACATCTGGGCGGTACCGATAAAATTGCTCCAGACAAGTACCTGAAATGGAAAATGCAATTCGAAATTTGCCTTTGTGTTTTTCGATGGCATCCAGCAGAATCTTGTTTGTCGGAATGTAGCAGAGGTCTGCAATTCTGTTCAACACAGAAATATTCCGCGCGCTGTCTTCGTAGGAATGGTCTTTTCCGATCAGTTCAAAACTGTAATCTTTCAGCCGATACGGCTGGTGAACCTGAAAAATTAAGCAAACATCCGTCATTCCTTCCTTTGGCTCCGGCTGGCCCGGATTGTATTTTTCAATATTAGACCTGAAATCTTAAATTTCAAGACTTCTGTAAACTTCCATCACATCCTGTGCCGCATCGTCCCAACTCAATTTCGAAAGATCTTGTTTGGTTCTCTCAACCATTTCCTCCCGGATTCCTGAATAGTTCAGCAAGCCATAAATGTAATTTGCAAATTTTCCGGTATCCCAGAAATTGGCATTCAATGCATTGGGTAAAACTTCAGCCACACCCGACTGTCTGGAAATCACGCAGGGAACATCAAACCCAGCCGCTTCCAAAGCCGATAATCCAAATGGTTCTGAAACAGAAGGCATGAAATAAACATCCGCCTGAGCCAGCACTTTTTTTACATTAGACTGACTCAAAAATCCTGCAAAAACGAATTTGTGGTCAATCTTTCTTTCGAGCACCAAGGCTTTGAGTTTTTCCAGCATATCGCCTACGCCAGCCACAAAGAACTTCACATCCGGATAAACTTGAAGCAGTTTCCAGGCAGTTTCAACCATAAACTCCGGACCTTTCTGGAAGGTTACACGGCCAAGAAACAGCACAAGTTTTTCTCCTGATTTATTTGGAAGCCGGAAAGAGTCTTCGGGGTCAATGGCATTGTGAACGGGATAGAATTTCTCTTCCGAAATCCCATAATTTTTGATGGCGCATTCCTGTGTATAGTGGCTTACCGGTATGATGCGGTCGGCCTTTTCCATTGCCTTTTTTTCAACCTCATAAACGCGGTTCCAATCGCCTTTGGCCAATTCGCCTACACGGTCTGTTTCAAGAGAATGAATATGGATTACCAAGGGTTTTCCAGTGATTTC
>CANETC010000088.1 GCA_947441055.1 Cytophagaceae bacterium
AGGTCAACAAAAAGCGAAATCAGTTTCATAATTGTATCCTTGGTTTGTCTTGAATGTTAAAATCGACTGGAATTCCCTAAAAATGGAATCCTGGTAAAGCTTGCTTTTTATTCGGGAAGGTTAAAAATCAAATACTTAGGATTGTACACTCCGCATTTATTTGACAGTCAAGCAAGCCGACTAATTCGAGCGCAAATAAGCGAAATTTTGCTCAGGTAGTTTTGTCCAGAATCGAAAGTGACGCTTGCTTGATGAATGAAAATTCAAGCAGTGAAAGAAGGCCCAATAAGTGTAGACCTTTGGTTTGGCCGCTTGGCAACAAGTATCTAAAACTAGAATAATTGCAATCGCTTCCGGTCTTTATATTTGGCACATGCAGATATCAGTTTTGACGAGGGTTTTTACCAGTCTGTCATTCGGCTTTTTATTGATGGCATGTGCCGGAAACAAGAAAAATATGGAAACTAATAGCAATACAATTTCATCTGATCCGCATTCCTGGGCCGGACATTCTTCGGCGCGCGTGGTTTCTGAGCACCTGGAAATGCAGGTTGATTTTGAGAAAAAATGCATCCGGGGTGAAGCGGAACTTGAAGTTCAAAACCAGGATGATGCGGATTCGGTGTTTATCGATACCCGAAATCTGAAAATTCTCAGTGTTGAGGATGCAGATGGCGGCGCGGCTTTGCCTTACAGCCTTACCCTGGAGCAGCCTTTCATTGGTCGTGGACTAAAGGTTGAAATTACCGGCAGACAGAGTCTCAAGATTATGATCCGCTATGAAACAGGTTCTGGCGCCGATGCTTTGCAGTGGCTCGATCCTCAATTGACAGCAGGCGGAAAAATGCCATTACTTTTTACACAGGGTCAGGCGATTCTAAGTCGGACTTGGTTCCCATGTCAGGATAGCCCGGGTATTCGATTTCGCTGGTCAGCCAATGTGCAGGTTCCGGATGGGATGCGGGCGGTGATGTCGGCCGACAAACAATCTGAAACTAGTAAGGGCAATTTCCATTTTGAAATGAGCCAGCCTGTGCCTGCTTATCTGGTGGCTTTGGCTGTTGGAAATCTGTCTTTCAAAGCGATTGATGAAAGAACTGGCGTATTTGCAGAACCTGAAATGCTGGATCGTTCTGTTTGGGAATTTGCTGATATGGGCAAAATGCTGAAAGCCGCAGAAAACCTGTATGGTGCCTACCGCTGGGGCCGTTATGATGTCCTGGTTTTGCCGCCGAGTTTTCCATTCGGTGGTATGGAAAATCCTTGTGTGACTTTTGCAACGCCAACCATTTTGGCGGGAGACAGGTCGCTGGTGAGTTTGGTGGCGCACGAACTTGCCCATTCCTGGTCTGGGAATCTTGTAACCAATGCGAATTGGGATGATTTCTGGTTGAATGAAGGTTTTACTGTTTACTTCGAAAGGCGCATCATGGAGTCGCTCGAAGGAAAGGATTATGCCGACATGCTGGCTGTTATCGGCTGGCAGGATCTTCAGGCAACTCTTGCTGATTTGGGTCCGGATTCGCCTGATTCCAAATTGAAACTAAACTTGAAGGGTAGGGATGCCGACGATGGAATGAGTGACATCGCCTATGAAAAAGGCTATCGTTTTCTTTGCAGCATTGAAGAAAAAGTGGGCCGTGCCAAGTGGGATTCCTTCCTGAAAAAGTACTTTGACGACCATGCTTTTTCTACCATCACCACAGAGAATTTTCTTGAATATCTGGATGAAAACTTACTGAAGCCCAATGGAATTAAGCAGGATGACTTGAATGTTAAAACCTGGGTTTACGGCACAGGATTGCCAAAGGATTTGAAGGCGCCTGTTTCCCTGAGATTTGAAAATGCCGGTAAGCTTGCTGAATCCTGTGGAAAGGGTGAAATTCCTGAATACGAACAGGTGAAATCTTGGTCAAGTCATGAATGGTTGTTTTTCCTTCGTAATCTTCCAGAAGGCTTGAAAATTGAAACGATGGAAAAGCTGGACAAGAAATTTTCCTTGACTAAAAGCCGCAATTCTGAAATTTTATTCGAGTGGCTTATGCTGAGTGTCAGGCATAAATACCTGGCTGCATATGAAGCGCTTGAGAATTTTCTTGAGCATACTGGTAGGCGCAAATTTGTCCTTCCCTTGTACCGTGAATTGGTGAAAACGGTGGAAGGCCGTGACCTGGCAAATCGCATTTTTGCCAAAGCTGCAAATTCTTATCACTCGGTTACCCGCGGCAGTGTTGAGTCAGTTTTGAACATCCCCAATAAAAATTAAAGACAGATTCCTATGGGGCTTCATTTTTTTGCAGGAAATCCTTTTTCAATTGTTGGGGTGGAGACTTCTCTCCATTGGCAAGGAAAAAATGCTTGGTTTTATAGATTGAAGTCAGTCAGAAGTTCTGGTTCCAAAACGCGATTTTCTGTCTGGCTTCCGGGAAAGGCAAGCTCTGCCTTTTTTATTCCATTGCATGAAAAAGAAGAAATAATGCTGAGCGCTTTCGGGCCTTTTGGTTTTTCTTCAGCAAGAATTCATATCCAATCTCAAAAGCCACCAGCGCCGGAATTTATTTTGCCCCTTACGAATGTGGATGCCTTCATTTCCAAAGTGGATGAACCGAAAATTAGGCCAAATAACCTTCCTGCGTTTTTTTTAAATCTGATTCGCCCGCTTATTCCCGCATATTCGTCCAAACCTTTGGAAATGCGTACAAGCCTTGAAATATCCCTTGAGGATCTGCATGTTGAACTTTCGAAAGCACACGAGGAGGAAAAATTAAAAACGGAAGATTCAAAGCCTCATTGAAATGATGGAGGTTTTTGGTGACTTGCCCACTTTGAAGTAAAATTGTAAACCGAAAATACACCCTCATTTTTAACCATGTTAATTCATAATTTTTCAGCAGGACCTTCGATATTAGCACCCAGTGTGCTCGATCAGAGTGCGGCAGCCATCCGGGAATTTGCTGGTATGGGCCTGAGCATTCTGGAAGTTTCCCACCGCAGTGCCCAATTTGAGGCTGTGGTAGAAGAAACTCAGTCACTGATTCGTGAACTTACCGGACTGGACCACAGCTACGATGTTTTATTGCTTCAAGGTGGCGCCAGTACCCAGTTTTTTCAGATTCCGCATAATTTTCTTGGCACAATGGCTGCCTATACCAAAACCGGAACCTGGGCAAGCGAAGCCATAAAAGAGGCAAAGGGTTATGGTGAAGTTCGGGTTTTGGCGTCTTCAGAGGACCGCAATTTCTCCTACATTCCCAAAGGATATCAAATCCCCGAGGAGGCCGATTATTTCCACTGCACTTCAAATAATACCATTTTTGGTACGCAGATGAAGTCCTTTCCGGATTGTCCGGTTCCGCTGATATGCGACATGTCTTCCGATATTTTTTCCCGCAGTCTGGACTTCAATAAATTCGATTTTATTTATGCCGGCGCTCAAAAAAACATGGGGCCAGCTGGTGTTACAGCCGTAATGCTGAAAAAATCCATGTATGAGCGAAAGGTAAAAGGAAGACATATTCCGACCATGCTGGATTACGAGGTTCATGCAAAAAAAGGCAGCATGCACAATACCCCGCCGGTTTTTGCCATCCTGGTTTCTATGCTCAACCTGCGTTGGGTGAAGGAAAACGGAGGTGTGGCTGGCATGGAGAAGAGAAACAAGGAAAAGTCTGAACTCTTGTACAATGCAATAGATAAGAGTTCCTGGTTTAAGGGAACTGCCGCCGTGGAAGACCGCAGTCCGATGAATGCTTGTTTTGTGTTTCAGGATGAAAATCCGGATGCGGAGAAGAAATTTGAAAACGCATGTGCTGAAGCCGGTATTTCTGGCATCAAAGGCCACAGGAGTGTAGGCGGCTATCGCGCGTCTATGTACAATGCACTTCCTTTGGAAAGTGTTCAGGCTCTCGTAAGTGTAATCGAAACATTCGCCTGAGTATGAAAGTCTTGGCCAATGATGGCCTGGATGCTGCCGGCAAGAAATTGTTGCAGGATTCTGGCTTTGAGGTGTTTACCGATAAAATTTCTCAGGAAGAACTTCCTTCGAGGATATCGGAATATGATGTCCTTGTGGTGCGTAGCGCCACCAAGGTAAACGCAGATGTACTGAACGCAAGCCATTTGAAATTGGTTGCCAGGGCTGGCGTAGGCACCGATAATATTGATTTAAAATGTGCTGCAAATTTGGGCATTCCTGTGGTGAATACGCCGGATGCAGCCACGCGATCAGTTGCGGAACTTGTGCTCGCACATTTATTTTCTATCGCCCGTTACCTGCATGAGAGCAATCGGGAAATGCCAATCAGGGGTGGAGCCGGTTTCAATGAATTGAAGAAAAAATTCTCCAAAGGCTTTGAACTAAAAGGGAAAAAAATTGGAATCCTTGGATTTGGAAGAATCGGACAGGAGCTTGCCAGAATGTCGATTTCCCTTGGCATGGAGGTTTTGGTTTACGACCATAAATTGAGGGAGTTTTCTCTTGATATTGAATTTCATCCAGTTTATCGCTTGCCGGCAGCCCATGTTGTCATTCAAAGCATTACGCTGGAAGAGGTTTTAAATAAAGCTGATTTTGTGAGTGTGCATACGCCGGGTTCGGAAAGACTTTTAGGAGAAGCCGAGTTTGGAATGATGCGTCAGGGAACTTGCTTAATTAATTGCGCCCGTGGGGGTGTGGTGGATGAGGAAGCTTTGTTAGTCGCCCTTGATTCGGGAAAAATTGCCTTCTCAGGAATTGATGTATTTGAAAAAGAACCTCCTGTAGACGAAAGGCTTTTGAAGCATCCTGCCGTTTCACTTTCTCCCCACATCGGGGCTAGTACCAGAGAAGGGCAGGAGCGGACAGGAATTGAGGTAGCAAAGCGCATTATTGACCATTTCAATTAACATGATGCGCATTTTTCCAGTTGCCACTTTCACGCCCAATCCGGAAAATGCCGGAGCCATTTGCTGTACCACCCAAGCACCTGATTTAGCGGAATTGGCCCGGCATCCTGACTCTTACCTACGCGTGGTCAAGCCTCAATTTGTGGAGCCAGGATTAAGGCCCGGAACAGATGAATTTCTGCAAGCATCTGCAGAAAATTTCAATGAGTTGGTCCGGCGAAATGTGATGCAAATTCAGGAACCTGCTTTCTGGTTTTATAAGCAAACGCTTCCCGAAGGAACTGAATTTTTAGGATGGATTGTGGGCGTTTCCGCGCTCGATTATGAAGAGGGAAAAATAAAGAAGCACGAAAACACCATCAAGGAAAAAGAAAACCGACTTGCCAAACATATAGGCCTATTAAAATCTGTGGCTGAGCCTGTTTTGCTGGCGGCCTCACTACCAAATGAATTGAAAAGTTTGGGCCCTGAGATTCAATCGATGGCTGCCAGCTTTGCCTTTACAGATGTCCTTGGAAGAAAGCACGAGGTTTGGAAAATTGTGGATGCAGGGATGATGGATTCAATCCGGAATTCATTTACTGGGATTGAGGCCTTGTACATTGCAGATGGCCACCACAGGACAGCAGCTTCATCCCTTTATGTTCGGGAAGCTGGTTTAGATCCTGCAATGAATGGAGTGATGGCCTTTGTCATGGATAAAAATTCGCTTTCGGTGAAGTCTTTTCACAGGCTGATTACGGTTCAAGCTCCAGCCTGGAAACTCGAGGAAACTTGCAGGATTAAGGGTTGGAAAGTGGAGCGACTGAAGGAAAAATCTGGGCGAATTGTGGCTGGAACAATTTTGGCACATTCTGCAGACGGAACTTATCAAATCCGGCCTGAGCGTACATCTCCGCAACTTGATGAAGCGGCTTCGCTGGATGTAGCACGCTTGGAAACTGAAATTTTTCCTGCCTTGTTCGGAATCGAAAATTCCCGGGTGGATAGCCGCATTAGTTTTTTGCGGGGTGATACAAAACCGGAGGTATTGGATGAAATGCTGAATGCTGGTAAGGTTGGATGGATATTTGAAGTTGCGCCAAATACCATGGAGCAAATAGAAAAGGTAGCTGATGCAGGATTGGTGATGCCCCCGAAAAGCACTTGGGTGGAACCGAAGTTAATGACTGGGATGATGGTAATGCGTTATCCTTGATTGGATAAGGTGCTTTTATAGTTGGTGAAAAAAGTTTCAAACCATGAACTTGGTAATGTGGCCAAAAATGGTTGGTAGGTGTTTAGAGAAATAGGTTTGGTTAAATTAAGAGGTTGGAAAGGCTTGTTGATAAGGCCCGGTGTATATGAGAATAAAGGCTGCGAAGTAACTCATTTTCAATCAACCACTGAATAACCCGCGTGGTGACCCAACTTCGAATAAAGCACAAATCTTTTTTGTCAAATACGCTTGTTATGTGCCGTATCACTCACTTCCCTACGCTAATATTTAGGTTCGGAAGTTCCACTTGAAGCTTTATTTTTGCTTTCAGAGCCGTGAAAACTCTGATTAAGGTGTCCATCGTCACATTACTTGGATTGTTTTCAAGTCGGGAGATTTGAGCTTTTTGTACACCGATTAATTTTCCCAGTTCTTCTTGTGTCAAGTGACGTTCTTGTCTTGTTTGTTTTATGGCTTTACCTATTAAGTCCATTTGAAGCTCATACTCAAATATGTCACGGTCAGGTGTCCCAATTTTACCAATTAGTTTGTCCTGCACTTCTTCCAAGGTATATGCTTTCATAATTTCTTGTTTTTTAGTTGTTTGTCTGCAAAGTAGTCCGTCCTGATGTTCATTGCTTTTTGAATCTCATTGTCTGGAACTTTACTTCTTTTTTTTACGAATCCATGAGTTGAAACGACCAGAGTTTCAGTATTAGAAGTTTTATCCCAAAAGGCAAGAAGACGATATTGAAGTCCTTGATAGAGAGTTCTAAATTCCCAAATGTCATCTGAAAGTTTTTTCAAAAGTTCTGGGTCACGGTCAACTTGAGACTTACGAATGTTGTAAATTATTTTTTCGTAATGTTTCCTGTCCAACCCATTTAAAAACTCAAACGCCTCATCTAAAATAAGGACCTCAAATAGTTTGGCCATTAGTTCGGATTATTTCGTCCTTCAAACTTAGTCAAGGTTTCGTTATAAAGAAACATCCGAGGTGATTTCTATTAAAAAATTTGTTGCTCAGATATGGAATATAACGAGATTGTGTTTTATGAAGGCGGGACTTATACCACTGAATATCCTGCGTGGTGCCTCAACTTCAAATAAAGCACAAATCCTTTTTTATCAAATACGCCTGTTAGCCGCTGGCTTGCAGTCGTTTAATAGGCAAAAGTCTCATTTGTCAATTGCTTGAATTTGGATTTAAAAGGAATTACCTTTGTTTTCACCAATGAAATTCTACGATAAATATCCGCAACTTAAAGAGAAAGGGTTTTTGGCTCAAATGCTTACGAATACTGTTTTCTCAACAATGTCGTTGGAAAACCAACAGGTGTCAAAGTCGAGAGTTGAAGAGATTGTTTTGTCATTGTTGAAGGAACAAGAATTAAAAGGTAGTCAGTTCTTTACCAATCAAATTCGTTAGCGGTCCGAAGTCACCTTTGTCAGCCGCTTTCATTGCGTCAATATAAATTTTCCGACTGTCTCCTTCCCGGTGATAAAGTTCAAGAGGCCTGCAACCAAACTTCAAAGCCACAAGATTCATTAAAATTCGGCCTGTCCTACCGTTGCCATTGTTGAAAGGATGGATTCTGACAAACTCATAATGAGCAAAAGTCAAAGTGTCGATATGATCTTGAGAATTTGTCGCATTACCAGCTTTGAAATTCAGATTGTCAATAAACTGATACATTAATTGTAGAACTTGTACAGGGTCAGGAGGGGTTAACTGTCCAACTACAACCTGATTCGTCCGCCACTTGCCAGCCCATTCATAAAGTTCAGAAAAGGCAATTCTATGAATTTCTAAAAGGATTTGGGTTGAAACCGGAATATCGCTGTCGAGTCCAAAAACAAAAAGTTCCGCTGCCGCAATTCCTTTAGCCTCCAATTCGTTGATGAGGTTTTTGTCAGAAAGCCCCAACTTGTTCTCTTCAGGTCCAGGTGTCCAACTTGTTTTATCGTCCATTGATCAAAGGTAGGTTTTGTCATCAATTAGCGGTTAAGCGTTCTCATCTTGGCAATGGGCGGGCTTTTTAGCATCTGCCTCGGCGGATTGGTTCGGAGCACAAAACTTCCGGCTACCACAAAACTGTCAATCTGAGACGAAACCCTGCCTATTGCCAATGTGCTGTTATCAGCTGCCCTTTCTTCCCGTGTCATTGCGTTACTGTTTTTTTATACTGTCCGTCTTGATGTTGAGTATAGTTCCAATTTCTTTTATGAACCAATTATATCTGTCTTTCATTGCTTGTTCAGTCCATTCTCCGTTGTATTTATTTGCATTGTAGTCGTCCACAATTTTTTGGCAAATACGGAATGAGGTAATTCCGTCAGCTTTGTTTTGCTTTTTACCGAGTCCTTGGTAAATGTTGATTTTGTCCTCGAATGAATAATTTTGAGCCTCGATGTTTTTCTTACTGCTCAAAAGTGTCAAGTTGCCTGCTGAATGTAAATACCTGTTGCCGATGTCGGCAGTAATATGATTCCAGTCGTCCTTTTTAGCAAAAGTCTGCGGCATTATATGTTCAAGTTGTAAATAACTGTCCCATTCAATCCAAGTCGCAAAGTTGGTGTCAGTTTGTTTATACTCAACCAAAATAAACAATGGCTTTACCCAAGATTCATAATAGATGTTGCCTGATAAATTCCGCAATACACCAGCTATAACTTTGTCGCTTTCAAGTTTAGTTTCAAATATCAAGTCAATTTCAGCGATGGTCTTTTTGTCTTTGATTGCACCTATAATGTTGAATGATGTTTGTTTAATTGCTGATAAAGTTCGTCCTGAAATCCAGTTCAGATAATAAAACCTGCGTAATGATATTTTGAGTTTTTCTGTATCGGGGTAATTTGAATGTAACGCAGTTAGCAATATGGTTTTCCAATATGCAGTCCAAGTTAAATACCAAAAAGAGTAAATTACTTTGTCGCCTGTTTCATCATAGATTTCATTATTGTATGTGGTTATAAAAGATTTAAAGTCGCTAATTATTTTGTTTGCGTCCTTTCCTTGAAATTCTGCTTCAAGTTCGTCAACCAAAGATTTTCTTGGGTTTTTTCCAAGCAAGTAATATTCGTAAAACGTAAACAAGTCAGTCAAGCTCACATCCAAGTTTTCGGCTAATTGCTCCGATGCTTGCCAGTCAGCTACAAATGCTCCGTGTTTGATGTCATCCTTTAGTGATGCAAGTAAAATACTTTTGATAAGGTCGGCAGCAGATAAATCTAAGCCTCTGTCGTTAAGCACTTGAAATAATTTAATTGCAAAAGCCCTATTAGAACAAGATATTTTGATAATTTTTACTTTATTAAATAAGTAATTGATAAAGTTTCCAGCATCTTCTTCGCTCATGTTCGAAAGTTTGTTGCAGAAAATGACTGCAGTATTTATAAACCTAAATTTAGGAGCATTTTGAATTTCTCTTTTTGTAGGTTTCGTTAGTTTATAAAAGTCTGAATTGCTTAAAACGTGATTTTCAAAATCATTTTGATGACTTTGGTGTGTGTATAGTCGTAATCTTGAAATTTCGTTTGTGTTTTTAATACAATTGTTGATTTTTCCAATTTTTATAACATTGGGATTGTCGATTGCATCAACTTCTTTGTTGATAGTTGGAAATAATGATTTTACAACGTTGAACAAAATCATCATTGTTGTTAAACGCTGTTGTCCGTCAACAACGTCCTCAAAACCGTTGCCTTGTGGAACAACGATTAACGAACCAAGAAAATAATTTGCATCAATTTCTTTGTCTTCAATATTGTTTTGATATGCTGTGTAAAGGTCGTCCCAAAGTCTGTCGACTTGCTCGTCTGTCCAACTGTAAGGTCGTTGGTAATTTGGAATTTTGTAAAGCGGGTCTCCGTTGATGAAAACTTGGCTTACTGTCAAACTCAGAGGTGTAAAAACGTCTGTCATATTTTATGTTTGTTGTTGTGCTGTGCGGTCTATTAGGGTTGCAAATATCGTTTTGCAGCTACCCGAAGGGCGGAAATTCACCACAAAACTTGATTTGAAAAACAAATGTTTGATTAACCACAAAACTGTCTTTGGAACACGAAACCCCGCCTTTTGGGTAGGTGCTGTTACAAGCTGGCCTACTGTCCACCGAGTAGTTGAAACGCTTTCCTGTCAGCGGTTTTGGTGTCTGCATTGCAACTGATTTTTGTCTGTTGGGCTGTGCGGTTGCGTATTTTTTATTTTCTGAAGGGGAGGAAATTTTTTTTAATTCAATTTTGTCTGGGCTGGAAAGGCGGAAGCTCTTTTGCAAGCTTTGGCCTGTGCTTGGGCTTGTGCGGCTTGCAAATGTGCTTACACCTGTGCGATGGCTAATAGTATTCTTTAATGTAGTCATATGCTCTATTAAATAAATCCTCGTCTTTGATTTGATACTTTGTCCAAAGCACTTTGCGTAATTCTCTTTTTACTTCTCTTTCCCCAACTGTCGAGTTTTGCCAGCCGTCAAATCGAACCACTCTGACAATTTCGTCAATGTCGTTTACAATACGTTCTACAATCGCTGGTGTTGTGTCGGTTTTCAGTTCAAGAAACAATTCTGTCAATGCGGCTTTTGCATTTTTCTGTTCTACTTCGGGTTCTGTTCCTTTCTCGGCTTGCAATGTTTCTTTGGCTAATTGACAAAGCTCCTTGATGAATTCAATTGAGTTTATCAATCCTTTTTCTGCTTTGTCACGAATGGCTTCCAGTCTTTCACTAAGGCGTTTGAATGTTGGATTGTTTCCGTGTTTGTTTAAACGACTGATAAGAATTTTCAAAACTTTCTCTGCTTGTCTTGGGTCTTTCTTATTCATCAAATCATCAATCACTTCAGCATCCAAAATCATTTCTTCCATGTCGTGATTGATACCCGAAACATGAATGTGCTCATGTATCAGTGCCGTTGTCTGTGCACCTAACGCATGCCACAACAATCTGCCGTTGTCGTCTGATGCTGGTTTTACCGAAGTATAAACCTGCGACAACCATTTGTAATCTTTTTCAAATTGATTTAAAACAGGGTCAGGTGAAAGTGCTTCCCATAATTTTGTCAAGCTGCTGAAATCTTTTGCAAAGGCATCACGTTTTTCGTTTGTGTTTAT
>CANETC010000089.1 GCA_947441055.1 Cytophagaceae bacterium
CTTTACGACAGTTCCGAACTTTCCTCCTGGCTGGAAGAAGACCTTGCATGGCGGTACATCCGGATGACATGCAATACTTTGGACAAAGACGCCACAGACGCCTACACTTTTTTTATTGAAGAAATTGAGCCTGAGGTTTCCAGTCTCCAGAATGAACTCCAAAAGCGACTGATTACGCTCCCCGGATTTTCTGAACTCGATTTCGCAGGTGCAGAGATTCTAAGGTTGAATATTCTGAAGGATCTGGAAATTTTCAGGGAGGAGAATATTCCCATTCAAACTGAAATTCAGACCAAAGCGCAGGAATATGCTGCCTTGTCTGGCGCCATGTCGATTGAATGGAAGGGTGAGGAAATTACCATGCCAAGAGCAGGCGCAATTCTCCAATCAACCGATCGGGAAGAGCGCAAAGAGGTTTACGAAAAACTTCAAGGCCGTCGTTTTCAGGATGCCGAAAAACTCCAGACTTTGTATTCAGATCTTGTAAGCCTGCGGCATCGTGTTGCACTGAATGCCGGTTTCGCCGATTTTCGGGATTATTCTTTTAAGGCAATGGGCAGGTTTGATTATTCTCCTCAGGATTGTCTGGATTTTCACAATTCAGTGGAAGAAGCTGTGGTGCCCTTGATTAAAAATCAGATGCAGCATCGCCAGAAAAGTCTTGGTTTGGATAGTCTTCGTCCTTTTGATTTGTCGGTCGAGGAAAACGGGCTTCCGCCTCTCAGGGCTTTTGACAACGGAAAAGATTTGTTGGAGAAAGGGAAGGAGGTTTTCAGTCGCTTGCATCCGTTTCTTGGCAATTGCCTTGTGGCCATGGAATCGCGTGGACATTTTGACATTGAATCAAGAAAGGGGAAAGCACCGGGTGGGTACAATTATCCACTGGATCAGACTGGATTCCCTTTCATTTTCATGAATGCATCCTCAACCCTTCGGGACATGGTGACCCTCATGCACGAAGGAGGTCACGCAGTGCACAGCATCGTGACGCGTTTTTTGCCGCTTAGTTTTTTCAAACACACTTCCTCTGAAGTGGCGGAATTGGCCTCTATGAGCATGGAACTCATGAGCATGGATCATTGGGATGTTTATTTTCCAAATCCGGCAGATTTAAGAAGGGCCAAGCGGGAGCATCTTGAGCAGGTTATTGATACCCTGCCATGGGTTGCTACAATTGATGCTTTTCAGCATTGGGTCTATGTAAATCACACGCATACCAAGGAAGAACGAACAGCTGCATGGCTTGAAATTTCTGGGAGGTTTTCCTCTGGAATGGTCGATTATGCTGGTTATGAGCATTTTCGGGAAGTGGCCTGGCACAAGCAACTGCATTTGTTTGAGGTTCCGTTTTATTACATTGAGTACGGAATGGCCCAGCTTGGTGCAATTGCCGTTTGGAAAAATTACCGTCAAAATCCGGAGAAAGCGCTTAATGATTATTTAAACGCCCTTTCTCTGGGTCATACCGCAGGGATTAGGGAAGTGTATCAGGCCGCAGGAATCAGCTTTGATTTTTCCAGAAAGAACATAACTGAACTCATGGCCTTTGTGCAGGCAGAGCTTGACGCACTTTAGAATCAGGCCCTGATTTCAAGCTTTCTGAAACTTTTGAAAATCACCATTTCCAGGTGACCTGATTCCTCATTTACAGAAAAATCTTTTACCTTTTTGCCATCTCTGAATACAGCCGAAGGTGTAAATGGCAGGCCAATGATCCGAATGTGGTAGGTGTCGTAAGCGGGTGTATACATTCCCTGCCAGCTTTGTTCGATGAGTAAACCTTTGTTATTGCCGCCAACTACAAACTTTTTCTCGGTGTAAATGTCTTGTTCGTAGGCAAAGGTGTCGCCGTGGTCCTCATAAATGAAGCTGTTCACGGAATAGTTGGAATAATAAATGCTGAGGTTCAGATGGTCTGATTCTCGTTCACCGGTATGTTGCATGACCGGATATTCCGGAATGACCGCACCTGCACGCACAAAAATTGGCATGGTTTCCAGGCTTACATCCAGCCAGAAATCTTCTTTTCCACCCTCGTAAATTTTATTGTTCCAGTAGTAGTACCAATTGCCTTGTGGCAGGTAAAGCCACCGGCCTTTTGCACCGGCTTCAAAAATCGGACAGATCAGAATCTTGTCTCCGAAGGTAAACTCATCCTGACGGAACCAGTTGTTAAACTGCTCTTGCTCCACCATCACAATCGGCCTGAGGATCGGAAATCCATAGCGGTGGTTTTCCCAGAAAGCGGAATAAATGTAGGGCAGGAGCTTGTAACGAAGTTCGATATAAGTTCTGCAAATGCTGGTATAAGGCTCTCCAAAAGACCAAGGTTCGCGCTCGCCGGTATCGCCTGCTGAGTGGGCCCGCATAAATGGGGAAAATACACCAAGCTGAATCCATCTGGTAAACAGTTCTCCGTCGGGTTCTTTGGTAAAGCCGCCAATGTCGGAGCCCACGAAGGAAAAGCCGCTCATGCTCATGCGCTGGCAGATTACAGATGCCAGATGCAGATGGTCCCAGGTGGCAATGTTGTCGCCAGTCCAGGCTGCTGCATACCGCTGACCTCCTGAATATGTAGAACGCACAATTGTAAATGGCCGCTTGTTACGAAGGATTTTTCGCATGCCTTCGTAAGTGGCTCTGGACATTTGCATGCCATACACATTGTGGGCTTTTCGGTGTGAACCACGAAAGCCATCGTAATTGTGCCGCACATCCAAAGGAAAGGTGCCAGAGCCAAAAACCGATGGTTCATTCATGTCGCACCAAACGCCGGCCACGCCAGTTTCGATGAGACTATTGTGAAGTTCTCCCCACCAGGTTCGTACTTCAGGATTGGTGAAATCAGGAAAGCGGCAACGGCCTGGCCAAACCGGACCTTCCATGAAATAATCATCGCCTCGGCGACAGAAATAATTGTTTTCCTGTCCCTGCTTGTAAATTTCATAATCCGGATCAATTCGGATGCCCGGGTCAAGGATTACCACTGTTTTGAATCCCTGCTCATTTAAGTCCGAAATCATTTTGGCCGGATTCGGAAAATGCTCCTTGTTCCAGGTAAAGCAGCGGTATCCGTCCATGTAATCGATATCGAGATAAAGCGCATCGCAAGGAATTTTCATTTCCCTGAAAGTTTTGGCGAGGTCCTGCAGTTTTGATTCAGGATAATAGCTCCAGCGGCATTGGTGGTAACCCAGCGCCCACATCGGCGGCATCGGATGTGTGCCGGTGAGCTGGGAGTAGCGCTTAATTACATCCATCATGTGCGGACCATGGATGTAGTAATAATTTATTTCGCCGCCATCAGCTGAAAATTTCAGGGAAGAAGGATCATCAGCCCCGAAATCAAATCCAACCCGGTAGGTATTGTCAAAGAACATCCCATAGGCATTGCCTTTGCAGAGTCCGATGTAAAATGGAATGTTGCGGTAAAGCGGATCGGTATTGCGCTCATAAGCGTAGGCATCCGTTGACCAAAGGTCAAATTTTCTGCCACGGAGGTTCAGATCGGAAGCCTTGTCTCCCAGACCATAAAAATTCTCACCTTCCTGTATTCGTTTGGAACAGGCGATGTTGTAACCGCCAAATTCCAGGTTTTCCTCCCACCAGACTCCATCCGAATCTTCACAAGTGATCAATCCCTGATTGTCCATAAAGGAAAGCGCACCACCGTCTTTTTTAATTTCGAGTGTGACTGATTCCGTTTGAATTACAAAGCGGTCCTCTTTTCCAATAAATTCAATTCTGGAATTCTCGAACTTATAATCCTGCAATGCATAGCTAAAATCTGGAAGGAATGAGCCATGTGGCGCATAACGAACCCGGATAATTTCCTTGCTAATTACCGTAACGGACAAGATTGCGTGGATGTCTTTGAAAAGGAAGGTATTTCCTTCCCGAACCCATCCTGAAATCAAACCCATTCGGGTGGATGCATAGGCTGCTTTGCTTTGGGCAATAAAGGATTCTATCATGAGAAAAAGTGGGGCCTTTTAAGGCAGTGCAAAAAACGGCAAAATCAAGCAGGCTGCAAGGACTGTTGAAGTTTAAGACCAGAAATACAGATAAATGCTTAGAAGCGAATGGATTCCATTACTTCTTTTGCGGTGCCTTCGTAAAGGCCTCTTTCGGATTCAGGGCAAATGAAGCTAAAAATCAACATGTTGCCTTTTCTGATGGTATAACGGATGTGGTGGAATTTTCGAAGGGATGTTTTGCCCTTTTCTTTTACTTCGGAAACAAATTGAAATACTGCGTACTGCTGGCCTTTAATCTTTAACAACTTTTCCTCAACAATATTCACATTGGTAAAAAGCTGCATGATGTTGGCCTTCTGGAAATCAGCCATCAGTTTCAGATCTTTGTCTTTCCAGGGATTTTTGTTGCTGTTGCCAACTGTTACTGTAATATCGATGGTGCCGGAAGGATTTGAATAAGCCACCAGTGGTTTTCTTGTTGCAATCATTTTATCCGCAATCTGGTCATCGCTGAGCTTGACAAAATTCTCCGGAACTTTCATGGAGAGCAGCTTGTCGACTTTGATGCTGGTAAAACTTATTTTTTGCTGCGCAAAAAGGAAGCTGGCCTGAAGGAACAGTAAAAACAGAAGGGCGCTTTTTCTCATTATTTTTTGGAGAGGAGTTTTTTTAGTGCCTGCAAATAAACATCTGCGACAATATTTCCGGCAATACCTCCATTCTCAATCTCCTTGCTCGAAATCCCCTTGTTTAGGTTCAGCGCATATCCATAAGCTTCCTTAAAATGCGCGGTTTGTAATTCCTGGGCGTTGAGCGTCGTTTCAATTGGAGGTCTTGATGCACCCACTTTATCAAAGAAACTCGCTTTCATATGAACCTCCGGTTGAAAAGTTTGCTCAGACTTGTTCTCCACAAAGTACCAATAACAGGAAATATCAATGGCCTCATCCAGAACAGAATCTGCCAAGAACTTTTGGTAATCTTCGTTTGGAAGGTCATGAATGCTGTTTTTCTTCCTTCTTACGCTGTTTCTGTTTTCACCTGTGGCATCCCAATCATACAGATTCTGTCGAAGGTAAACGGCCATGGAGTCAGAAGTAACTTCCCTCAGAGAATCTCCAGTTGAAGGTGGAAGTTTGCTGATAATCGACTGTCTGGCATAGCGCAACTGGTCTGATTTTTCCCCAAAAAAAGCTGGGAAGTTTGCAATTTCAGCGATAGGAGTTCCTTTTACAGGTTTGGCTTCAACTTTAATGCGGGCGATTCCAATGTGTCTTTCCACATCTTCTTCATTCACCCTTTTTCTTAATTTAAATAGTTGTCCGCTAACTGTTGATACCGTAAATGGAAGCAGCAAAATAAAAAGTAGGGTTCGCAAATTCATTCGGGTAAAGATATTTGTATGCATGCAATTAATATCAAACCAACGAATTAAAGCAAACAAGTTGAAAGGTTTTAATTAGGAGACTACAAATTTAACATTGGCTTGATTTTCATTATTCCTGTTAAAGGAAATCCTGCTTTTCTAATTGAGGTCTTTGTGCCAATTTTGAGGAGAATAAAAATTGAAATGGCGGAGGAAGAAATTAAGAATCGAGTTGCGGAAAGTTCCTTGCTGCAAATTAGTCCGGAGGATTGGTACGACACCCGCCCGCGGCTTGGTTTCGACATTGCAGACTATCTTTTTGCAGGACTGGTTTTAAAAGAGCTGGATTTTAGAGCCGCCATGAAAGCCCACGATTGGACCCAATATTCCAATGCCCAACTTTGTGTTTTTTGTTCAGCCGATGCCATTGTGCCAACCTGGGCTTACATGCTGGTAGCAATTAATGCCTCGCCTTTTGCAGGGGGAATACATTTTATGAAACCGGAGGAATTGGACAACTTTCTTTTTGACCGGAAGATTCAAAGTTTAGACTTATCAGAATTTGAAGGCAAAAAGGTAATTGTAAAAGGTTGCAGCAAACATCCGGTGCCGGTTTCGGCATATGTTTCTCTTGCTGAACGGCTTACTCCTGTGGTACAAAGTCTGATGTATGGTGAGCCTTGCAGCAATGTTCCTTTATTCAAACGCAAAAAACAAAGTCAGGACTGATATGAAACTCGCATTTAATTTCCTTCGGCAGCTTTCAGAAAACAATTCCAGGCCTTGGTTTGAGGCGCATAAGGACCTCTATCTTAAGGCAAAGGCGGAGGCCGAAGTTTTGGTTGGAAAGTGCATTTTGTCTGTCGGACAATTTGAGCCTTTGGGTGATATAGATGCGAAAAAATGCATGTTCCGGATTTTCAGGGATGTGCGGTTTTCTAAAAACAAGGACCCTTATAAAAAGAACTTTTCGGCCCTGATTTCCTCAATGGGTCGAAAGCCGATGTCAGGATTTTCCTGGTACCTTCATTTAGAACCAGATGCATCGTTTATGGCATCCGGAAATTATGAGCCAGATGCCAAAATGCTTGCTGCAATTCGTCAGGAAATCGATTACAATCCGGAAGAATTTCGGGCCATCATTCATCAACCAGAATTCCAGGCAAGGTTTGGCGCATTGCAAGGACATCAATTGAAGACAGCACCCAAAGGCTATCCCAAAGACCATCCGGAAATAGAACTTCTCCGCTATACACAGTTCTATTTTTCAGTTCAGTATTCTGATAAAGAAATCCTTTCAGCAGATTTCCCCCAAAAGCTGGCTGAGGATTGTAAACTCATCCGGCCATTTCTGGAATTCTTAAAACGGGCCGGGGATTGATTATTCCTTGATCCAAACGGATAATCCTTTGGATGGAATTTCAATTTCTGGTAGCAGGCCGCCGGTAAGTTTTTTACCCTTTATTCCGGATGGATTTGCCTTTTTATTGTTGGCTACCAGTTTCCAGTTTCCTTTAGGAATTTCGATGCCTGTAAAATTGCCTTTTCTTTCTCCTGAGTTTAAAAGCACCAGAACCTTATCGCCAACCAGATAGCCAAGTAGGAGAGGGTCTGCTGGAGTAAAAAAGCGATAGTGGTTTTCAGGAAGTTTGTCGGCAATTCGGAAAACAGAACCTGCAGCAGAATTTCTAAGGGCAATCATGCCTTTCCAAAAATCCAACATTCCATTGAAATCGCTTTTCGCATTTGCCTGTCCTTTTTTAAGGCCTACATTTTCCCAGACAAATTCGTTGGCCGTTCGCATGTTGTAGGTATCCCGTTTGCCGTGGTATTGCATCGGACCGGAAATGGCAGTTTGTTTCTCTGTTTCCTTGAGTTTTGCCAAACCTTTCGAACGCATAAATTCTGTCCCGCCATGAAGCACCACCGGACCAGAAGTTGTAAACAGCAGCGTAGCGGCAATTTTGAAAGCATCTTCGTCAACACCATTTAAACCATTCCAGTCGTTCAGGGCAAATTGATCCGCCAATGCCCAGTTGTCGTGGATGTCCAGATACTTGATGCCGGAAAGCGGCGTCTTTTCATCCGGGAATCCTGAACGCAAGGCCCGCATGGCATTCTCCCTTTCGGCAGGATTTCCACCTGCAAAACCCCTGTCAGTTTTCTTGTTTTCCGGGTTCGAAACTGGTCCTTTGAAAGCATTGCGTGCGTCGTCATCGAAATAACAGATTGGCGCATCCTGCTTGTACCAATCCCAATCAGGATTGGATTCATAATCTGGATCGTTGGAGGCAATCCAGGGTTCACCATAAATGATAACATCTGGACCAAGTTCTTCGCGAAGCATTTTCAAGGTTTGCTGGTCGGTTTGGCCAGCCAGATCAATCCGGAATCCGTCAACGCCAAATTCACTGATGAAATGTTTGAACTGGTCCAGAATCCAGCGTTGCACCATCGGCCTGTTCTCTGATTTGGTTTCATTGCCGTACTCCCCAATGAGTTTCAGGTCTTTGGTCCGGTAATAGTATTGCCGGTCGAGGGCATCAAAATGAAAAAAGTAATCGCGCTCTGGTTTTGAAGAAAGTGTGTGGTTGAAAACAAAATCCACAATTACGGCAATGCCTTTGTCGTGGAAGGCTTGTACGAGATTGCGGAATTGATCGCGTTGCGCGCCGGCCTCGGTGTTTTTCTTTCTGTATCTGGATTCAATGGAAAAAGCATGACTTGTCATGTAGCCCCAGTTGTAGTCGCGCGATTCAATTCCATGTTCTTTCATCCAAGGATCATTTTTGAAAGCAGTTTGCCATTCTGCATCTGGATAATGAAAATATTCCTGCATGGGCATGAGGTGTACTGCATTGATGCCCAATGAACTCAGATGGTCAAAGCCGATTTTTTGCCCTTGTTTGTTTTTCAGACCACTTTGAACCATTGCCGGAATGCTGCCCTTCAATTCGCTGGAAACAGGCAGTCGGTTGGTGAAATCTTCCACATGAACTTCATACGAAATCAGGTCTTTCATTGCAGGCCGGCCTTTTGCAAGTGGCTTTGCAGGTTTGGTTTTATGCCAGACCCGGGCTTTGCCATCCGATTCTTCCACAACCCTTGCGTATGGGTCGGTGATGTGGAATGGATGTGTTTCGAAAAAGAAATTACCTGGCTCCGGGTGTCCGTGCACAGTGAAATCATACCAAGTTCCATGCAGATCGCCTGGAACGACTTTTTCCCAAACGCCATCCTTGTCTTTTTCCATGTCATGCATTTCATAGGGCGATGAATCATTGGCCTGCTTGTAGAGGTAAACAATCATTTTCAGGGCCCGGGGTGCAAACACGCGGAATGAAGTTGCGTTTTTGGCGGTATCGACATTTGCCCCAAGTTCTTTATCGGAATATAGGTCTCGCATCCATCCGTCGAAAGAACAATGACTCCTGAGTCCAAGTGATGGAATTTCAAGGTAATAGACCCTTCGGATGTCAAGTTCAACCGCAGGGGTAATCAGGCTGTGGCTGCTGTCGTTTGGCAATACTGATGCAATTGGAATTTCATTGCCAAAGGCATCGCTTAGTTTCCATGCGGATTTGTCAAAGGGCCGGCGGACTCCATTGCCCGAAACCTCTGCCCAAATGGTTTTGCTCCTGTGAATTTCTGCTTTCAGAACTGGCGGCTTAATGCCTTTCATAAAAATCAGATTTCCGCCTTCGTTGTTGGGAGATTCAGTAGGTGGTGTCATCCAGTTCCCTTCATCGGTGCGAAATTTAAAGGTAGAGGCAGGCGCAATTTTTCGGAATTGAAAATTCTCGATGCCAAGGATCCAAAGGCCAGAACCGGTTTTCTTTAAATCCCAGGCGGTTTCCTTTAAATCCTGTGTCCAGCCCCGAAACGCACCAGTTACCAGAACGCGATTCGGTTTGAGTCTATAAAGCTCAGGTTTGAAAATAAAGTACACACTGTCTTTCCTCTGGGCAAAACCCTGCGACTGTTCGGTTTCACTGAATTGCTGCGCCTGAAGAAAAACCGGCAGAAAGAGGGCAATTAGAAGAATTATCTTTTTCATAATGGGGTAATGAGACTACAAGGATAGGAAGGTCCGTCCAAAAATCCTTGGCATTGGTCTCAGGTCGTTTTTCTTAGTTTTGTTCCAGCATGAAAAAACACCTTCGATTTCTGCCTTTGCTGGCTTTGTTCTTTTTGTTGACATCGGGCATGCCGTTGAAACACCCGTTTTATGTAAGCATGACCGATGTTAGCTGGAACCCGAAAACCAAAAGCCTGGAAATTGCAGTCAGGATGTTTACCGACGACCTTGAAAAAGGACTTTCTGCAGCATGTAAATGCAAAATAGATTTGGCAAATGATGCTGGAATGCAATCTGCCAAAAGTCCTTTGGCTTCATACCTGAAATCGAATCTTCGATTTTTTTCTGGTGGAAAAGAACTTCAACCTTCTTTTGAAGGGATGGAAAAGGAAGAGGAAAGTACCTGGACTTATCTTCAAATCGATTTGGGGAAGATGCCAGAAAGCATCGAAATAGAGAACAAACTTTTGTTTTCAATTCAGGAAAAACAAACAAACCTTGTGCGTTTCCGAAAGCCAGGCTTCGACAAGACCTTGCAACTGATGAATCCTGAGAGCCGGTTTGTTTTCTGATTCTGGGCCTGGATATATTTAATTCTGCTACTGTTTAATCCTGTCTGAATTATTTTTTAGGAACTTATCCCAACCGCCTTTGCTGTCTTGTTTTTTATCGCCCTGATTGGAATGGGTTAGTGCGATTGCCAGCGCATCTGTGGCATCAAGAAGGTAGTTTTCCTGACTGATGTTTAATAGCCGTATTACCATGGCTGCAACTTGTTCCTTGCTGGCATTGCCATTTCCGGTAACCGATTGTTTGACTGTTTTCGGCGAATATTCCACAATGGGAATTTGTCTGGCAATCGCGGCCGCCATGCTCACGCCCTGGGCCCTGCCAAGTTTTAAAGCAGTCTGAACATTTTTTCCGAAAAAAGGGGATTCAATGGCAACTTCATCCGGAGTGAATTCTTCAATAAGTTGACTCACCTTTTCATAAATCTTTGCCAGTCTGATCTCATGCGAGCGGAATTTATCCAGTTTTACCACGCCCATTTGAATGGCCACAATTTTCCTTCCTTCTTGTTTTAATACGCCATATCCAAAAACCTGGGTGCCGGGGTCAAGTCCGAGGATGATTTTCTCCTTTGGAAGGCTGTTATTTGCGGAGATTACTGGCATGGATATTTCAGGAATTTTAGAATTGGCATGGGGCCTGGCATTTTTTCTTTACCTCTCTGGTGTTTTTCTGCTATACAGGAAAAATGAGGAGGAAATGAAACGCCAGCAAAACTGGGTTTTTCAGGGGGAATTGCCTAATGTTTCCATTTTGATTGCCTTTCGAAACGAAGCCCCAAACCTCGAAAAATTGGTTTCAGGCTTGATGGCTCAGGATTATCCATCCGAAAAGCTGGAAATCATTCTCGTGGACGACCATTCGGAAGATGATTCATTCAAAATTCTCAATGATCTGGCAGAGGAAAATTCTGATTCTCTAAAAGTGCTGGCTCTGCCTTCATCTTTAAGTGGAAAAAAAGCGGCCCTGAATTTTGGCCGCATGCAGGCTAAATCGGACTTTTTACTTTTCACGGATGCGGATGTCCATTTGCCTGAAAACTGGGTTCGATCTATGCTTGCCTGCATGCA
>CANETC010000090.1 GCA_947441055.1 Cytophagaceae bacterium
GCATCACTTTTTGAGAAACGGGCAGAAGGTTTGTATCACAATACTACGGCTGTTCTTGATGCAGATGGAACATATTTGGGCAAGTACAGGAAAATGCATATTCCGGATGATCCGGGTTATTACGAGAAGTTTTATTTTACACCGGGAGACCTTGGTTACAAGGTTTTTAATACCCGATTTGGGAAAATTGGGGTGCTCATTTGCTGGGACCAATGGTACCCGGAAGCCGCCAGAATTACGGCCTTGATGGGCGCGGATTTTCTGGTTTATCCAACAGCCATCGGCTGGGCAGCCCATCAGCCTGAAGAAGTAAACGCCGATCAATACCATGCCTGGCAGTCTGTAATGAAGGGTCATTCTGTGGCCAATGGCATTCCGGTTGTGGCGGTAAACCGAACTGGAATTGAAGGCGATATGCATTTCTGGGGTGGATCTTTTATTACAAATGCTTTTGGGAAGGTGCTTTTTCAAGCGCCACATACAGAGGAAAGCCTGAGCATTCAGGAAGTGGATCTGGGCTTGAGTGATTATTACCGAACCCACTGGCCTTTCTTACGCGATCGTCGAATTGATACTTATGAGCCAATCCTCAAGCGTTTTCTTGCTGATTGATTTCGGGATTTTTACAATTTCCGAATCCACTTTCTTGCTTGCACTCCTAGTGTACGCAAGTAGTATGATTGATATTTATTTCTACCACGCATACTTTCTTAAATTCCCCAAGGTTCCCCCGAAAAATCCAGAAAAGACAGAACAGAAGGAGCCTGTTTCGGTGATCGTTTGCCTGCGCAACGAAGTTGAAAATCTTAGTCTCTTAATTCCTGCGCTCCTGGATCAGGATTATCCTGAATTTGAAATCATCATGGTCGCAGACAGGTCAGATGCTTCTACCCTGAGTTTCCTTCAGCAGCAGAAGGACAGATTTGGGAAAATCAAAGTGCTGGAGATTAAGGAAACTCCCGATGGTCTAAGTCCCAAAAAATATGCGCTGGGTTTGGGCATTCAGGAAGCGAAGCATTCAATCCTTTTATTCACGGATGCAGATTGCCTTCCAGCTGGGAATAAGTGGATTTCTACCATGGCAAGCTTTTATGCTTCACCAAAAATTGAGGTAGTTCTGGGCTATGGTGCATATCGGCAGCAGCCAGAATATTTGAATCTTTTGATTCGATTCGATACCCTTTTCACAGCTGCTCAGTATCTCGGAATGGCGCTGGCTGGAAAACCCTATATGGGCGTTGGCCGAAATCTCTCGTACAGGAAAGCGCTTTTCGAACAAAATGGTGGATTTGGTCCGCATTTGAATGTCCTTGCCGGTGATGACGATTTGTTTGTAAACCGTGTGGCAAATCCCGGGAATGTGGCAGTTTGTCTCGATCCTGAGTCTTTTACCATTTCGATTCCAAAGGAAAACTGGAGCGATTGGGTGAGTCAAAAAAGCAGGCATTTTTCAGTTTCATCCTTTTATAAGCAGAGTGACCAGCTCAGGCTTTTATATCTGAATGCGTCTCGGTCCATAGGTTGGATTTTGTTGCTGGTTCTCTTTTTGATTCCCGAAGGTTTTGGTCTTGCAAGTTTTCTGCTTGTTCATCGATTTATGTTCAGAATCAGGCCACTCAATAGGGTTTCAAAAGCATTAAAAGAGGATATCTGGGTTCTAGCTCTACCGCTAATTGATTTTGTGCATAGTATTGTCGTTTTTGCCATTGCCATTCAGGCACGGTTTTCCGAACGCAAGACATGGATGTAGAATACCTTTCCTTTCAGGAACGAAGTCCTGAGATTTATCGTCAAGTAATGTTGGCCAAGGAGGGCAATGAAAAGGCTTTTGCTTTTCTACTGGAACGCTATCGGAAATCCCTATATGCCATGATTTTGAAGATGGTTCGAAACCTCGACGATGCAGAGGATCTTACCATGGAAACCTTTTCTAAAGCCTTTCGCAACCTCCACCGATTTGATGCCCAGTTTGCCTTTTCAACATGGCTTTTTAAAATTGGAACCAACCACACCATTGATTTTCTGCGTCATAAAAAGCTCAAGACCTATTCTTTGTCCAATCCATTAAGTGATGGCAAAGGCGACAGTTTCACAATCGATGTGGCTTCATACGATAGAAATCCGGAGCAGGATATGCTTCGGAACCAAAGCCACGAAAACCTTCGGGAGATTGTTTCTCAATTGCCTGCCAAGTACCAGACTTTGGTTCGGATGAAATATTTCGAAGAGCTGAGCATTGAGGAAATTCAAAAGCAGATCGACATTCCAATCAATACAATCAAGATTCAGCTTTTCCGCGCCCGAAACCTCATTCAGGGAATTTTGGAGGGCAAGAAAAGTATAAAGTAGAATTTATGGATTCTGCTCCAGTAATTCCTTGCAAAATTCCTTTATCAAATTCCTGACGCGTCGGAATTCAATCTTTTTTTCTTCCTCGGTACCGTTGAATTTTGCTGGATCCGGGAAGTTGAAATGCATTTTTTTCGCAGTTGATGGGAGAACCGGACAGCGCTCCTTTGCATTGTCGCATACGGTCAGAATCAAATCGAAATTGATGTCGCTGTATTCATCCACATGGTTGGAAGTGTGTGAAGAGATGTCAATTCCATCCTCAGCCATTGTGGCCACAGCTCCAGGATTTAAGCCATGGGTTTCTACCCCGGCACTGTAAACCTTAGTTTCATCGGAAGCAAATTTCTGCAGATACCCATGGGCCATCTGTGAACGGCAAGAATTGCCGGTGCATAAAACCAAAATATTCTTCATACCAAAAGCCAAAGCAGATTAATTAAAGTGAACCGGGCATCGAAGCCATAAACCAGATTGAGAACCATAATTCCGCAAATGATGACAAGCGGTTTTCGGTTTTCTTTAAGCCAGTCGATAATCTTATTAGTTTCCATTTGAAAACAAATTTGAATCAATAATTCTGGTGGATGGTTACCATACTGTAAATTTTGGTTAGCACTTTTTACCGGGAATTACCCCATTTGAAAAAACGGAAGCTGACAACAAAAAATAGCAAGGCTTTCCAATCGATTTCCGAAATTGCCCTGACCAATGGCCAAGCAAAAAACTGTTTATTTCTGCCGCAACTGCGGTTACGAATCTCCCAAATGGTTGGGGAAATGTCCATCCTGTTCTGAGTGGAATACCTTTTCAGAAGAAATTGTTCGCAAGGAACCCGCCTCCTCTGGCTGGTCTCCGGCTGGCTTGGTTTCTTCCGGACCAAAACTCAGAAAACTGGATGAAATCCAATTTGAGAACCAGGCCCGCATGCCAGTTGCAGACCCTGAACTCAACCGTGTACTCGGTGGTGGTTTGGTGCCAGCCAGTTTTGTGCTGCTGGGTGGAGAACCGGGAATAGGAAAATCAACCTTGCTTTTACAGGAAGCACTGGCCATTCCAGGAAGAAAGGTGCTTTATGTTTCGGGCGAGGAAAGTGCCCAGCAAATAAAAATGCGGGCCGATCGACTTGGCTTGCATAACCCGGATTGCTATGTTTTAAGTGAAACGGAACTTGGGCAGATCATGGTTTTTGCCATGGATCTTCAGCCGGATATTATGATTCTGGATTCCATTCAGACGGTTTATACCGGAAAGCTGGAAGGTTCTCCCGGCTCGGTTTCTCAGGTGAGAGAATGCGCGGGTGCGATTCTTCGATTTGCAAAGGAGTCGGGAATTTGCACCTTCATTATTGGGCACATTACCAAGGATGGAAGCATTGCCGGACCAAAATTATTGGAGCACATGGTGGATACGGTTCTGATGTTTGAAGGTGAAAGGCAGCAGCATTTTAGGATTTTGAGAACGGTAAAAAACCGTTTTGGTTCTTCCAACGAGCTTGGAATTTATGAAATGCAGGGCGAAGGCCTTCGTCCGGTTGAAAATCCGTCTGAAATTTTGCTGAGTCACCGCGGTGAACCGCTGAGTGGTGTTGCCATTGCCACCATGTTGGAAGGTAATCGACCGCTGATGATTGAAATTCAATCTCTTGTGACTCTGTCTGGATACTCAACTCCACAGCGAAGCAGCAACGGATTTGATGGGAAACGATTGTCGATGCTTCTGGCGGTTTTGGAAAAAAGGGGTGGTTTCCGACTGGGCAACCAGGATGTTTTTCTCAACATAGCCGGTGGTCTCAAGGTTGAAGACCCGGCCCTCGATTTGGCTGCTTGTATTTCGGTGATTTCATCCCTTGAAAACCGAATCATTCCTGCAGATGTTTGTTTTGCTGCTGAAGTTGGTCTTGGTGGGGAGGTTCGGGCCGTAGGCCGTATTGAAAATCGTATTGCCGAGGCAGAAAGGCTGGGATTCCGAAAAATCTATGTTTCAAAGCAGAATTTGGCTAAGCTCAGACCGAGCAAAGCTGGGATTGAAATTATTGGTGTGAGTAAATTGGAGGATTTGGTAATCAGCCTTTTTGCGAAGCAGGCTTAATCAACAACCAAAGTAGGTGGAATGGTTTCTTTGCCTTCGGAAGCTTTGGTTCTAGAAGTTTCAGGCCATATTTTTTCAATGAGGTTGAGCAGTGGTCCTGTCATCAGTGTGGTGGAAATGGCCATTAAAACCAGCACCACAAACATAGCTGGGGTTATGATGCCAAGGTCATAACCGATGTTCACCACCACAAGCTCCATAAGACCTCGGGTATTCATCAGTGCTCCGAGTGAAAAGCTGTTTTTCCAGGATTGCCCCATGAGTCTGGCCGCGAAAAGAGTTCCGAAGACCTTGCCCACAACTGCGCAGAAAATGACCAGGGCGCAGACCTTCCACAGGCCATCGGTCATCAACAATCCAATTTGTGTTTTTAGGCCCGTGTAGGCGAAGAAAATTGGCAGGAACATCAGCAGACTGACATCTTCAATTTTGTTTCTCAAAGTCTCCCGGATTTTCACATCCTGTGGCATTGTAACCCCTGCAAGGAAAGCCCCGAACAAGGCGTGAATTCCAATAATTTCAGCAATAAATGCGGAGCTGAGCAGGGTTAAAATCGCGATGGCTATGAATGGTCTCCTTATCTGACCATTCTCCTTCATTTTTTTACTGATTTTTAGAAGGGTAGGGCGGGTAACCTTAAACATAAAATATACATATCCTGAGGCTAGGACCAGCGTAAAGAATACGGAACTGAGGTCGCCAGCTTTGGCAATTGCAATCACCACGGCAAGAATACACCATGCGGTAATGTCGTCAGTGGCTGCACAGGTAATGGCCATCACACCCAGAGGCGTTCTGCTAAGTCCGCGTTCCTGAATAATGCGGGCCAGCACTGGAAAAGCAGTAATGCTCATGCTCACGCCCATAAAAAGCGAAAAGGTCAGGAAGCTTGTACCGCCTTGGGCAAAGCCTGAATACAATTGAAAAGAGAGCAGTGTGCCGAGTAAAAATGGAAACAGAATGCTTGCGTGGCTTACAAAAAGGGCAGTCTGAATTCGCTTATTCAGCATGCTCACATCGAGGTCAATTCCAATGATAAACATGAAAAGACTGAGGCCTATGGTGCTGATGGAATGTAGGTTGGAAATGCTGGACAGTGGGAAAGTTGCGGCCCAGGCCTCGGGGAAAAGCGTTCCCAAAAGTGAAGGTCCTAGAAAAATACCAGCTAAAATCTCACCGATTACAGCTGGCTGACCAACCTGTTTCATCAAAAAAGAAAAGACCCTGGACAGCGCGATGATGATGATAATTTGGAGCAGCGCGATGCTCAGTGGTTGGGAAAGGTTTTCTTTCAGGTTGTGGATTGGGCCCGAAAGCCAGCCAATTGATAAACCTGCTTCTTCTTGTGTTTGCGAAAAAATGATATCCTCTGTATCTGAATTCGCGATGGAATTAATCTGTTGCCACCCATTATTTGGGAGGTTTTTTCCAGCATTTAAAACCAGATAAACGCCACAAGAAAAGAGAATCAGCATGATGAAATAATACACCAGGCCTCTTTTTACAATCGAAGAACGGGCTTTCTTCATTGTGTTTTTATCTTGGTTTTCTTGAATTTTAGAATTCCTTTTTGTGAAAGTAATTCCAAATCTGAAGTTTGCAAAGGCAAAAAATCAGCTGTAATGCTAAGGCATCTTTCTTTGGATGGGAATCAAGCTATAAGGCCTTTAATTCAGAAACGACCTCTGTGAGCGTTTTTTTGGCATCGCCGAAAAGCATCAGGCAGTTTGGATATCCAAACAACTCATTTTCAATTCCGGCGTAACCTGCAGCCATACTTCTCTTGCTTACAACCACAGTTTTGGCCTTGTCCACATTCAGAATCGGCATGCCAAAAATCGGACTTGAGGGATCATGGCGGGCAGCAGGATTTACAACATCATTGGCACCCACCACATACACTACATCCGCCATGGCAAATTCTTCGTTGATTTCTTCCATTTCCACCAGCTTGTCGTAAGCAACATTGGATTCGGCAAGCAAAACATTCATGTGGCCCGGCATTCTGCCTGCTACTGGATGAATCGCATATTTTACTGAAACACCATTTGCCTCCAAAAGGGTTTCCATTTCATGGATCACATGTTGGGCTTGTGCAACTGCCAGACCATATCCAGGAACAATGATTACTTTTTTCGCATAGTGCATGATAAGCGCAACATCGGAAGCAGTGGTTGGCTTAATGTTCATTTCTGATTTTGGTCCGCCCGCACCAGCCGTTGCCGAAGAGCCAGAACCAAATGCGCCGAACAGCACATTTGTGAGAGAACGGTTCATCGCACTGCACATTAGAACAGTGAGCAAGGTTCCAGCCGATCCCACGAGGATACCGCCAGTTTGCATTACCTGATTGTCGTATAGAAATCCGCCAAAAGCTGCGGCCACACCTGTAAATGAGTTTAACAAGGAAATCACCACCGGCATATCAGCACCGCCGATCGGAATTACAAACAGAATTCCGTAAGCCAGGGAAAGTCCAAAAAGAAGGTAAAAAGTGCCCGGCTCAATGTGGCCCATCGTCATCCAGGTTGTTAATCCGGTAATTCCAATCAGCATGCCTGAAGTGAGGATGTTGTGTGCCGGTAGTTTTTTCGTGGATTTCATAATTTCCTGCAACTTGGCATAAGCCACGATGGAGCCAGAAAAAGAAATCGAACCAATGACCAGACCTGCAACCACCACGAATACCATTCCTGTGGGCGAAGAAGCGTCGATGTGTCCAAACTCAATTAAGGAAATGGCAGCAGCACATGCACCACCCATTCCATTGAACAGGCTTACCATTTGAGGCATGGCGGTCATTTTAACGCGTTTTGCAGACAAAGTGCCAAGAAGACTTCCGATGGCAATGCCCAGAAATATCCAGATTTTGTTGCCAAGTGGACCTTCATGTCCTTGATAAAGGAAGATGGTGGCAATCACTGCGAGTCCCATTCCGGCAGCAGCCAGGAAATTTCCTTGTCTGGCGGTTTTGGGACTGGACAGCATTTTGAGTCCTATGATGAAGGAAACAGAAGCCAGTAGGTAAATTATTTGTAAAATATTGTTTTCCATGTGTTTGTGCTGGCTTTACTTCTTTTTTCTGAACATTTCAAGCATTCTGTCTGTCACCACAAATCCGCCAACTACATTCAGCGTACCGAGGATTACAGCCAGAAAGCCAATGATTAAAGCCGGAATATTGTCCGGAGAAGCCTGGCCCATCACGATGATGGCGCCGATGATGACAACGCCGTGGATTGCATTTGCTCCCGACATCAGGGGCGTATGCAATGCGGATGGGACTTTCCCAATCACCTCAACACCCACAATTACAGAGAGTATGAGGATGTAAATAATGTCTCTGTGGTTTGACAGAAAATTGATTGCCTGTTCCATTTACTTAATTTGCTTGAGCTTGTAGAATGCCTTTGGTAAATTCATGAATGAGTTCGCCGCCATGGGTAATCAGGCAGCCTTTGGTTACATCTTCTTGCAAGTCCCACTTGAAGCTTTCCGATGTGGCAAGGTGAGAAAGAAGTGCCCAAATATTTCGGGCATATAATTCTGAAGCATTTACTGCCAGGAGTGAAGGAAGGTTTTCTTGTCCAATAATGGTAACACCTTCTTTTACAACGGTTTTTCCCCTTTCTGAAAGTGCGCAATTGCCGCCTGATTCAACCGCCATGTCCACAATTACCGAACCCGGCTTCATGCTTTGAACCATGTCTGAGGAGATCAGAACCGGGGCTTTTTTTCCCATAACAAGTGCCGTTGTTATCACCAGATCCGCTTCTGCCACATGTTTGGCCACAAGTTCTTTTTGTTTTTGCAGGTATTCGGCTGAAACTTCTTTGGCATATCCACCTTCCGTTTTAACGCCTGCATCATCTTTCACCATCAGAAACTTTCCGCCAAGTGATTCCACTTGTTCCTTGGTTTCTGGCCTAACATCTGTGCATTCTACAACAGCGCCCAATCGCTTGGCCGTTGCAATTGCCTGCAAACCAGCGACACCAGCTCCGAAAATCAAAACTTTTGAAGGCTTGATGCTTCCTGCTGCGGTCATCATGAGCGGGAATATTTTCCCAAGTGCATCAGCGCCCAGAATCACTGCTTTATAGCCGGCAAGATTGGCCTGTGAACTCAGCGCATCCATTGTTTGCGCCCTTGAAATCCTAGGCACAGCATCCATTGAAAAGGCCGAAATTTTTCGATTTTTTAAAACCTGAACGAGTTCTGGCTGCGTGTATGCGTAGAGATAGGAGAGGAGCACCGCACCTTCGCGGATGCTTTCGGTTTCCTGAAGGCTTGGTGGATTAACCATCAACACAACATCAGCTGCAGAAAACACAGATTGGTTGTCTGCTACGATTTCAGCACCGGCTGCTTGTAAGGCCTGATCTGACTGGCCTGCCATTTTCCCGGCACCTGCGGCAATTTTTATTGAAAAGCCTGCCTTTACCATCATGCGAACCACTTCAGTGGAAATTGCTACACGATTTTCGCCTTCACGGGTCTCTTTGGGAATTCCTGCGGTCATTTAGAAAGTTTTGAACTAGGGCCCATAGTTGGCGATTTTTTATGGGAAATAAAAGCAGGATGACAAAGGATGAGAATCCTGACTCCGGATTTCCTCAAATCGACAAAAAACAATCAGCATTAAATAAGAACAACATTTTTAGATTTATTGAAAGCACTTACCAAAGAATTGAATTGAGATTTTTTCAATCCTTAAAGAGATACTCGCTTTGAAAACTTTCTATTGCTGAACAGCAATAGAAAGTTTAAACTGTATTTCCAAAAATGGGATGATTTTCCCAAATTAAATCAATGCTCTTCACATTTTACCAGCTCCGAACAAAACCAAATCCCAGAAACAGGTTGCGGCTATTGGATGACGCTGAAGGTAGCAATTGGGCAGACATTTCCATTCGTCGGATTTCGGTTCGAATGTACCAGCGCCTTTGCAATTGGTATTGCGCAGCAAGCCACATTCCGGGCTGAGAAAATCCAGGCTTTTGCGCTGTCTGGCTGAAAAATACCTGAGAGAAAACAATACCCGCCCTCATCGAAAATGCTGGTGATGGCACATAACCCAGCTCCATCCCAGCTCCGGGAAGCCAATACCATGTTGCCACCGAATAACGGGAAGGTTTCAAAACTGGTGATCCCGAAATCCCTTCTGAGGTGTAAATGAGTTTGACTGGAGCCGATGCCCCCGGCTCTTTTTGGAAAGTCATCTGCCGATGTAAAACCGAAGTTTCCAGCAAAGGCAGCAAAGAGAATTTCGCTCCGATTGGAACCATCATCTTGAATTGCAGATTCCCGCCAAACACCGGCCGCAACGAAACTGGTGATTGCATCTCCTGTTCAGCACCCGTTTGAGCGGCATTTTGAACAGTTAATTTTTGTTGAACATAGTGTACACTCAATCCTAGTTCAAAACCAAATTTCCTTTTCGCCAATTTTCTCCGGACGGAATCTTTTGGATTATTGGCCAGATTTAAAATTGAATCTACTTTTGGTGGAGCCACAAAATCAATTTTCGGTTCGATACCGTCCTTTGGTAAAACGGCCTTTACAACAACATTGGCTTCAGCTGATTTCTGGTCTTCTGGTAATGGCTTGCTACCGATTATTTCATTTTCGGACATGCCCGGTTTCTGAGCAATCACTTCTTCAATTCCATCATTCAGTTGTTTGGATGATACAGTGCTCGAAGCACTTTCCTTTTTTGTTAATTGTGTTTTGGATTCGGAAAGAACCTCGTTGGATGTAAGCTGATTCCGAGTCGATTCTTTCTTTATAAAATTGGATGAAGATTTTGCGATTTCAAGTCCGGTTTTCGTTTCAGTTTGTTTCCTGCTGCGTTTTTTCTTTATTGGTTGGAAGTAAAGATTGGATTCAATCAGCTTTTCAGTGGATTTCTCGACTTCTGGTACTGCATTTATTTTTCCTTTTGAAGCGGGGGCAGAAGCAGTCCGATCTTCAGTTGATTCAGCTTGAGGATTAATAGACCGTTCAGATTCATCTGAAATTTCAGAAGGCTGTTTTCTTTCAGTGGGTCCCACAATTTTAGCTTCAGTATTTTTCTCAACTTCAGAATCAGATGTACTTTCAGACGAAATCTCTTTCGATACAAGGGTTGGCGGTCCAGATTTTGTTAGCATCGTCTCCGCCGATTTGTCTTTCTGAATCAGCCAATACGCACCAACACTTAGCAACAATGCTAGAAAAAGCCACCATAAAAACCCTCGACGGCGTTTTTTTCGGCGTTCGGTCAGTCTCTCCCAGCTGCCTTCCGGCATGTCGGGCATAAATCCACCAAAGGCGTCACCCAGACTTCCTGGCTGTCCTTCTGATTCAGGTGAATGTGGATCAAATTCGTTGGTCATGACTTTATGTTGCTGATATGTGGTGGTGTCGTTTGTGTAAAATCGGCGGTTCCGCTGATCTGGCGGCTGAGTGTAATCCGGGCACGGCGCAGTTGTTGGCGGCTCGTTTCTTCGCTGATATCGAGCGACTGTGCAATTTCTTTATGGTTCATCCCTTCGACGGCGAAGAGGTTGAATACAAGGCGGGGTCCTTCGGGTAGCTTTGAAATGAGTTGAGCCAGTTGTTCCAGTTCCAGAA
>CANETC010000091.1 GCA_947441055.1 Cytophagaceae bacterium
AGATGAAGCTGTAGAAGACCTAAACATTCCGATTAAAACGTTTAAAGATAAAACCGTGGCCAACAACAAATAGGCTTTCAAAAACAGGGGAGAGGCAGAACACGATAAAACGGGTCTGCCTCTTCTTTTTTTATGGCCTACTCTGATTTAAGAAATAGTAAAAAATAATGACATCTTTTTATAAGTCGGAATACCGGTTTGCATTTCGATATCTCGCAGGTTTTCTGCCAGCCATTATGGTGCTTTATGGAAACCTTCATGGTGGAATCGCAAGTTCTGCCAACATGGTTTTTACGCTGGGTTTACTTGTGCTGATCGATTTGCTTTTGCCAAACAACTCGAGTCAAAATCCTGAACTTGACCACGCCATTCCTGATTTCTGGTTGATTTTGTCTGTTGCCGTAAATGTACTCTGCTTTGGAAGTTTGCTTTATGGAATTGGAAGTGGCCAGATTGCGGGTCCGCATCGCTGGACTGCCGCCATTTCTACCGGGCTCAATTCTGGTTTGCTTGGACTGAATACTGCGCACGAACTAATCCACAGGAAGCAGCGGTTTTTTCGGTTTCTGGGTGTTTGCAATCTATTTGTCAGTTTTTATTCCCATTTTTTTATTGAACATCGACTTGGGCACCATGCGAGAGTGGCCACCGAAAAGGACCCAGCAACGGCCAGGCTAGGAGAAGGATTTTATCGTTTTTTAGTTCGCACCATTCCCAGTCAGTGGTGGTCTGCTTTCCAAATCGAGCTTCGAAAGCCCAGTTTGAAAATAGGCGACCATCGATTCAATTTTGTGGTATTCACGGGCATTCTGCAATTCGGATTTTTTGCGGTCCTTTTTTATTTGGGCAAATGGCTTGCTATTGCCTATATGCTGCAAAGTTTGGTGGCCATTTTTCTGCTTGAGTATGTAAACTACATCGAGCATTATGGTTTGCTGAGGAATGAAGGTGAAAAGCTGTCCGCCATTCATGCCTGGCAGTCGAATTCGATTGCTTCACGGTTTTCACTTTTTGAACTCAGCCGACACAGTCATCACCATCTTCAGGCAGCGGTTCCTTATCCAGAACTTGAGTCAATGGAAAGTCCACATCGCCTGCCATATGGCTATTTTGGAATGTTCTACATCGCACTTTGTCCGCCCATTTGGTTTTGGGTGATGGATAAACGGATTGTACATAATTCTCTGTTTCATGCGAATACTGTTGCCTGAGGAAGTTGCCATTGCAGACAGGCTCACCTGCGAGGGCCATGGCATCAGCTCTTTGGAGCTGATGGAAAGGGCCGCATTGGCCCTTTCAGAGGCCATTCGCCAGCGGTTTCCTCTTGCCATGCAGCGGGTTTTGGTGGTATGCGGACCAGGAAACAACGGTGGCGATGGCCTCGCCCTGGCCCGGATTCTAAGTCCTGATTACCAGATTTCTGTTTTTCTGCCAAAGCTTGAATGGAACTGCAGTCCGGATAGAATTGAAAACCTCCGGCGTTTGCCCGAATCGGTCCGGATAATTCATGGAAATCCAAAAGAACTTGCCGATTTAAACCCCGAAACGGACCTTTTAATTGATGCAGTTTTTGGGTCTGGTATAAATCGTCCGATTGAGGGGCCTGTCAGGGATTTTATCATAGAAATGAACAAGTTCACTTATTCGCGCATTGCAGTGGATTTGCCCAGCGGACTCCTGAATGAAATGCCGGAAGGAAGTATCGCTTTTATGGCTGACCATGTTTTTACTTTTCATTCTCCAAAGCCAGCCTTTTTTCTTCCATCTTCGGAACAGTATGTAAAGGATTTTTCTGTGCTGGATATCGGCCTGATTTTACCAGAACCATCATCCTCTCCAAGGTTTTATTTGGAAGCATCCGATATAAAGCCCATCATTAAAAAGCGCCAGCGGTTTTCACATAAAGGCAGCTTCGGGCATGGTTTGTTGATCGCAGGTTCGGAAGGTAAAATGGGCGCCGCTGTTTTGTCGGCAAAAGGAATGCTGCGTTCCGGCGTGGGTCTTGTGTCTGTTCTGTCGCCTGCTTGTGGAAGGGATGTTTTGCAGATTGCGGTGCCGGAAGCTTTGGTGATTGTTGACCAAGAGTCTTCCACAATTTCAACCCTTCCCCCGCTTGAAAATTTCAAGGCAATCGCCATTGGGCCGGGCATCGGTCAAAATACTGAAACGGGTAGAGTACTCTTCGAATTGCTTGAAAAATCTCAGATGCCTTTGGTTTTGGATGCTGATGCCCTTAACCTTTTGGCGGCCAATCCACAAAACCTTTTGAAAATTCCATTTGGTTCAATTTTGACGCCCCATCCGAAAGAATTTTCAAGAATAGCCTCCTTTTCTGGCAGCGATTTTGAACGCGAAAAAGCAGCTCGGAAGTTTGCCATGGATTTCGGGGTGTATTTAATCCTAAAAGGTGCATTCACGCTTATTTGTTGTCCGGATGGTGAATTGTGGAACAATTCCACAGGGAATCCCGGAATGGCAAAAGGTGGAAGCGGCGATGTTTTAACCGGAATTCTTGGGGGGCTTCTCTCTCAAGGATATTCGGCCCATGAGGCCTGCCTGCTAGGTGTTTATTTGCATGGTCTGGCAGGCGATTTGGCGGCAGAAAAAATGGGTCAGCAAGCTGTTTTGCCTTCCGATCTTTTGGATTGTTTGGGCGATGCCTGGAAAAGTCTTGCAAGCTGAAATTTTGTTGCAGGGAATTATCAGAAATGATCCATCTGAAAAACGGAATCCGCTAAATTTGTAAAAAAGAAAATCAGAATGTCGGTAGAAGAAAAATGGCATAAGCTTAGCAATGATGATCGGCTTTTTGTAGAACAAATCATCAATCAGCTTCTGGGTTTAAAGGATTTTTCAATCCCTGAAAGTGAATATTTAGCCAATCTGGACCGCTTGGAAAAAATGAAAGAAGAACCGGAATTGTATTCAAAGGATGCTTTTCAAGTGCTGAAAGATTTGAAGGAAAAAATCCAGAATGGTAAAAGTTGATGTTTCCGCTGAAGCATCAATTGCATTGGAGGAATCTGCATTTTGGTACGAAAATCAGGCACCAGGCCTGGGAATGGACTTTCTCTCCGATGTTGAGCAGTCCCTAAGTAGAATTCAGTCAAGACCCGAAATTTTTCCAGTTTTTAGACCACCGCTTAGAAAATACATAGGCAGGCGGTTCCCCTACATTATTTTATATGTTTTTGATGAGAACCTGAGTCATGTTTTCATTACTGGATTCTGGCATCAGAAGCAGAATTATTGAAAAAGGTTTTTGCAGTAAGGGTTGAAAATTTTCAGCCCTTACTGTATTGTGGTGTTTAGTTAAAAGGTTTTTATTCTGGGCCGAACCAAGGATTTTTGGAATTAATCCGTTTCATCTGTGTTTCTGCCTTTTGTCTGCATCACGGATGATGCGGATTTTGGGATGTCGCGGATTTTTGGGTTTGTTAGCAGAGGATTCAAGTAGGGGCAAACCCATGTGTTTGCCCATGCTGTCATTCATAAGGTATTTTTTAAGCCGACCCAAGCAAAGTTGGAATTAATCCGTGTATTCTGCGTAATCCAATTCATCAGCGATTCTGCATTTTTTGTCTGCATCACGGATGACGCGGATTGAGTTATTTCGCGGATTTTTATTCCTACCTCCCAGACCCTTTCGCCCTTGTTGGTGTTTTCCAACAACAAGACATATAATCGCTTTGTATTTCGTTGGTGAAAAACACCAACGAAGGCTGCATTTTTTGTCTGCATCACGGATGATGCGGATTTTGGGATGTCGCGGATTTTTGGCTTTTTAACTACTGCGCATTCGTAAGGGCGTATTGCATACGCCCGTGGTCACGGTTTCTTATTTTCCGGGCGAATTCAAATGTCCCGCCATCGGCGGATTCGCCCTTACGGTAAAGGCTGAAGATCACCCCGTCAAGGTTCGTGCCCCCACAAACCTCATAATTATTTATGCGGGTAAATTGATTCGAAAATTTATGCTGAAAAAAGCTTTGTAAAAATCCCATTCGTGTTACTATTTGCAACTGAAATCGGATTAGCCGATCAAAATCAATATGCCTTACAATTCTAAAATGACCAGCTCTGCCACTTATCGCTTTTTTGGCACCTCATTAATCGCATTCTGCTTTGCTTTTTTGACGCAGAAGCAAGCGTTTTCACAGTCAGTACCGCAAAGATTTTCCTACCAGGCGGTTATTCGTGATGATGCGAACCAGCTTTTGAATAGCCAATCTGTAGGCATTCGCCTGAGCATTTTGCAGGGAAGTGCAACAGGTACCGCCGTATATGTAGAAACGCATACTGCCAGCACAAGTACCAATGGTTTGGTTAGTCTTCAGGTTGGAGGCGGCACAGTTGTAAGTGGCGCACTTGCACAAATCGACTGGGCATCCGGACCATATTTCATCAAAACTGAAACTGATCCTTCCGGCGGAACCAATTATTCCATCACCGGTACCAGCCAGATGCTGAGCGTGCCTTATGCACTTTTCTCTGCCAATGAAACTCCGGGTCCGCAGGGACCAGCAGGTGCAACAGGACCGCAAGGACCAGCTGGACAAACTGGTGCTACAGGCGCACAAGGTCCAATTGGATTAACTGGTCCGGCGGGAGCAACCGGAGCAACTGGTGCACAAGGCCCTGCTGGTGCAACAGGAACCGCCGGCACAAATGGTAAAAATGCCCTCATTCGCACTACTCCTGAAACGGCAGGTACCAATTGCGCCAATGGAGGGGTGAAAATTGAAGCCGGTTTGGATGTCGATGGCAATGGGCAGTTATCAGATACGGAGGTGAATGCTTCGCAGACCAAGTTTCTATGCAATAGTACTGGATATGCTAATGGCACTGTTAAAAATCAAATTATGTATTGGAATGGAAGCGCTTGGGAAAAACTTAATCCAGGTAATAGTGGAAATTTATTAACAATTTGTGGTGATAGCCTTGTCTGGACTAATGATGGATTTTGTTTTTCTAATTTGCCAGTAATTACTACAAATCCGCTTAATTCTTTAACTTCATCAAGCGTGATATCTGGTGGATCAATTTCATATGATGGTGGATCAAATATTATCAAAAGAGGTGTTTGTTGGAGCGCTTTTCCAAATCCGACTATAGCTTTAAGTAGTAAAACTGAAGATGGTGGAGGAGTTGGTAGTTTTAATAGTATTGTTTCAAACATTAATCCCAACACTTTGTATTATTTAAGGTCTTATGCGACAAATATTTTCGGAACATCATATGGGAATCAAATCACATTTACGACTATCGGTGTATCAGGAAGCCTTGCAACAATTACCACATCAAATGTGGAAATCACGGGTTGCTGTGAAATCAATTGCGGTGGTGTCATTTCTGCAGATGGAGGCCTTGTTGTAACTAGTCGAGGAGTTTGTTGGGCAATAGGCACTACACCTACAATTGCTAATTTTAAAACGAATGATGGGTCGGGCGGTGGTAATTTTTTTAGTAAGATTTTAAATTTACTACCTAACAAAACTTATTTTATTCGATCTTATGCAACCAATGATGCGGGAACTGCATATGGGCTTACTTTTTCGTTTCAAACACAACCTTCTGGTCCAAATATTAGTGATGTAGATGGAAATATTTACGAGTCGGTTCAAATTGGAACTCAAATTTGGATGAAGAAAAATTTAAAAGTTAGTCGCTATAGAAATGGAGAAAACATTCCAACAAATCTAACAGATAATCAATGGCAGATTACATCATCAGGTTCATTCTCGATTTACAACAATGATACTTCCTATAACACTATTTATGGCAAACTGTATAATTGGTATGCTGTAACAGATCCAAGAGGAATTTGTCCTGTTGGTTGGCATATTCCAACTGACAATGAATGGACAGTTTTAGAAAATTATTTGGGCGGTCAGGCTGTTGCTGGTGGGAAATTAAAATCTACAGGAGTAATAGATTCTAATTCAGGATTATGGTATACCCCAAATCAAGGAGCTACAAATATTACTTGTTTTAATGGTCTTCCAAGTGGATATAGATTTGGTTTTGGTCAATTCGCAAACATAAGAGCAAATGCAACATTTTGGTCTTCAACAGAATATCAGAATAATAATGCTTGGACGCGACCCTTAGATTATTCAGATGAAGATACAAATAAGTCAAGTTATGGAAAAAATTACGGATTCTCGGTCCGTTGCTTGAAGGATTAAGAATTTTTAAATAAGGAAAATTATTTGATTTAGATTGTAATGAAATATTTTCATTTTTTGATTCTTTTTATTTTTTCAATTGCAATTTCCTATGGACAAGTACCTGTTACTACGAAAGAAATTGTAATCGATTATACTAATGGAAGAGAGATTTTTGAAATTTGCACAACTGGATGCAAAATAAATTTCGAAGATTCGAAAACATATCATTGGTATACAGAATTTTCAAAAATAAAAACTTCTGAAGGTGGGTCTGGAGGCGATTTATTGCATGGAAATTACAAATTTTTTGATAAAAATCGAAACTTAAGAGTGGAAAAAAACTATGTTTTAGGACTCTTGAATGGAGTTCACAAAGCATGGGACTCTACAGGAAATCTAATTCTCCATATAAAATACAATATGGGAAATCATAATTACTTTAAAATATTTAATCCAGAAGATGAAGGGTATTGGATTGAGTGGATAGGACAGATGTTAGCTGAAGGTAGCAAAAAAAGGATTTATAATCAGTTCAATAAATTAAGTTCTGAAGGAACTGTACTTTCGAATGGCCAGTTATATAGAAAAGTTTTTTTTGAAAATTCAGGCAAAATTTCCCAAGAATATACTTTATCGTCTTGGGGGAAAGAAGAGTTTTTAAAGGGTAGATTCACTTCATTTTATGAAAATGGATTGCATAAGGTAGAAGGGCAATTTTATGATGGAGATTATACGAATATTAAAGTTGGAGTTTGGAGATTTTTTAATCCCGATGGAACTTTAAAAGCCGTGGAAAAATTTAAATCTGGTGTTGAGTTTTGGGATAATGGGAAATATAAGATAAAGGGTGGCTACATTTTTGATGATGTCGATAATACATGGAAAAAAAATGGAGAATGGATATGGTATAAGGAGGATGGATTTATTGAGTCTGAAAAAAAATATGATTGGGATATAGAAGTTGAGTAATCAATATTTATTAATAAACTTCTAATTATTTATGTTTTGCAAAGGCTAGTTCTAGATTTCTTTAATATTTAGAATTTCACCAATGAATGTATAATTTTCTGGGTCCCGTCTCTGACCAGGAATTCTTTTAACTGTCTTGCGTAAATTTAAGCCAGTGTTTTCTACATCTGAACTCAAGCCTAAAGCCTCCGGACTGGATGGATAATTTGCTGGAACCAATTTATTCAAAACAAATATTACCCTTTCAAAAAATGGTTTGGCACAATGGCGAAGGTATTTCTCCGTTGTTGGCTAAATTTGCGACCGGATGAGCCAAGGCCAGTTTTTATTTCAAAGAATTCAACCACACAGGTTGTTCATTTTCTTGTGTCTGGTTCTGGTTTTATCTGGCGCTTGCGGCAGTTTCAAGCTTTGCCCGATTCCCGGTTGCCAGGTCCGGATGCTGCATGCGCACCAAGGAACTAAGTTTCGTGGGCAACCCTGGTGGCGTTTTAAACGACAAAATCCCAAGGTTGGTCAGGAATATGTTTTTACAAAAGACAAGAACCTGATTAAGTCAGATTCCTGGTTTTCAAGGCTTTTTGGAAAAAAGCCTGACAAAAAACAAAGTGAGTTCGAGGGGATAAAAGCCCGTGACCCAAATAGCAGAAATAGGGAGAAAAACCTTGATGCTGAGGAGCCTGAGGAAGAAAAAGAATAAAAAGAGAGGGAATAAACTTCGTTTCTTGATAAGAAAGTACAAAAGAGACTAAATTGCGGCCTTTCAAGATTTTTTATCCACCTGAATGGCCGAGAACGAGAATATCATTCCAATCAACATTGAAGAAGAAATGCGCATTGCCTACATCGATTATTCGATGTCGGTTATCGTCAGTCGTGCACTTCCGGATGTCCGCGATGGACTAAAACCGGTGCACCGCCGCGTGCTTTTTGCAATGGATGACCTTGGGGTAAACTGGAATAAGTCGCACAAGAAATCCGCCCGTATTGTCGGAGAATGCTTGGGCAAGTATCACCCGCACGGCGACTCCTCCGTGTATGACACAATGGTTCGTATGGCACAGCCTTGGTCTTTGCGTTATCCTTTGGTTGATGGTCAGGGTAACTTCGGTTCGATTGATGGTGATGAGCCTGCGGCAATGCGTTATACCGAGGCCCGCCTCAAGCGTTTGGCTGAAGAGCTTCTTGCTGCTATCAAAAAGAACACTGTTAATTTTCAACCCAATTTCGATGATTCCCTTGAGGAGCCAACGGTTCTTCCCGGAAAGTTTCCCAACCTCATCGTAAATGGCAGCGCAGGTATTGCAGTGGGTATGGCCACCAACATGGCGCCACACAACCTTCGTGAGGTAATTGATGGAATTAAAGCCTACATCGATGACAAGGATATTTCCATCCAGGATATTTGTAAACTAATTAAAGGACCTGATTTCCCAACTGGAGGAACCATTTACGGTTACAGCGGAATCCGGTCTGCACTCGAAACAGGTCGTGGCCGTATTGTAATGCGTGCCAACCACCGCTTTGAAACCAGCCGCACAGGAAGGGAGCAAATCGTATTCTACGACATTCCTTATCAGGTGAATAAGGCTGCGATGATTGAGCGCATCGGGGATATGATCAACGACAAGATTCTGGAAGGCATCGCCGATGTCCGCGACGAATCTGACCGCGATGGAATCCGTATGGTCTTCGACCTAAAGAAGGATGCAAATTCACAAGTAGTTGTAAATACACTTTATAAACTCACTTCTCTACAAACTTCTTTCAGCGTGAACAATGTGGCCCTTGTAAAAGGAAAGCCAATGATGCTGAATATGAAGGATATGATTCAGTATTTTGTGGAACACCGCCATGAAGTAGTGATTCGCCGCACAAACTTTGATCTCAGTGAAGCTGAAAAGCGGGCCCATGTATTGGAAGGTTTGCTCATTGCCTTAGATCATCTTGACGAAGTAATTGCTCTGATTCGTAAATCCCTCGATCCTGAAGAGGCAAGGGCTGGATTGATGGAGAAATTCGGTATGTCTGAAATTCAGGCAAGGGCTGTACTCGACATGAGGTTGCAGCGCCTTACCGGACTTGAGCGCGATAAAATCATTGAGGAGTTTCAAGAGATTCAAAAATTGATTGCCCGCCTGAAGGAAATTCTGGGAGATGAGGGTATCCGGATGGGCATCATCAAAACTGAACTGGATGATATTCGTGACCGTTACGGTGATGATCGCCGCACTGAAATTGTGCATGCCTCCGATGATTTGTCCATTGAAGACATGATTTCGGATGATGAAATGGTGATTACCATTTCGCATCAGGGTTATATCAAGCGGACTCCGCTCACAGAATATCGCTTGCAAAACCGCGGCGGAATTGGCTCAAAAGCCACTGCCGTGAAGGATGATGATTTCACAGAGCACCTTTTTGTGGCCACCATGCACAATTACTTGCTGGTGTTTACCAACAATGGCCGGATGTTTTGGAAAAAGGTTTACGAACTTCCTGAAGGCAGCAAAACTGCCAAAGGCAGACCGATTCAAAACATCATCAACATTGAAAAGGACGAAAAAGTTCGTGCTGTTATCAATGTGAAGAGCCTCAAGGATGAGGATTATATCAACAACAATTACCTGGTGATGTGTACTGTAAAAGGTACCATCAAAAAAACCACACTTGAGGCCTTCAGTCGTCCAAGGCAGGCAGGCATTATTGCCATCAGCATCAACGAAGGCGATCAGTTGCTTGATGTGAAGATGACAGGTGGCAGTGATCAGGTTATTATAGCCACACACAATGGCCGTGCAGTTCGTTTCCCTGAGGAAACGGTAAGACCGATGGGCCGTGGTGCTGCTGGTGTTCGCGGTGTGAAACTGGTTGGAGAAGGAGATAAAGTTGTTGGACTGGTTTGTGTGAGTGATTCAGGCCGCAATCTTTTGGTTGTGTCTGAAAAAGGATATGGCAAACGCTCAGAAATTGAGGATTACCGCGTAACCAATCGTGGTACGCAAGGTGTTAGAACGCTGAACATTACTGAAAAGACCGGCAATGTTGTCGGAATTCTGGATGTGGAAGATTCTAATGAATTGATGATCATCAACAAATCGGGCATTATGATCAGAACATCTGTGGCTGACCTTCGTGTGATGGGCCGGAATACACAGGGTGTTCGTTTGATTCGCTTGAATGAAGATGATGCAATTTCATCCATCGCGCGGATTGACATCCAGGAAGAGGTAGTGGTTGAAACAGCCGAGGAGGATATGATAAATCCATCAGAAGGGGGGGAAACGCCAGAAACTGGAGCCGAAACAACAGAAAATCAGAGTCCGGAATAATAAAACCAAATCGTTCAAATTGTGATTACCATGAGAAAAACCCTGTTATCCGCATGCTTTCTGGTGGCTGGCTTTGTGCAGGCCCAGAATGATGCCGTTACCAATGCCTTCTTTTTTAACAAGGATGGCGAGCTTGATAAGGCCAAAGAAGAAATTGACCGCGCTGCGAGCCATGAAAAAACCAAGGACAAACCAAAGACCTGGTATTTCAGAGGATTGATTTATGAGAACATTCTCAATTCGAAAAATCCAAAGTTTAGCACCATTGCGGCGGATGCCGGCAAGCAGACCTTTGAGTCATTTTCTAAGGC
>CANETC010000092.1 GCA_947441055.1 Cytophagaceae bacterium
AACCAAGTACCGATGGCAACACCACCCAGAAGGAGGCCTTGTATAGAGACTTTGATTGCATTTTCCCTCAGATTTGAAACCTGGTCTTCCAATGCCTGCTTGTATTTTTGGGTGCTGCTGAGCAATTTTTGCCTTTCCATATTCTAGTTGTTTAGTGTTGAGTGAATGGGTTGATTCATGCTTGGTTCTTTGGCTCAATTTCTTCCTCTTTTTTTGGCTGTTTTAAAACTTCGCGCAGTTTATTGTCCAGATTTTCGTGCATGGTTTTATTTTTTCTCCCCAGAATGAAAATCAATCCGATAAGGAAGTAAATGCCGGAAAGCAGCAGAAAACCAGCATAATGGTTTCCGAAAGCTTCATTCAGCAAATAGGCAATTCCGAAGTTTAGGCAGACAAGGGCCAGCAGGGTGAAAAAAGCAAATCCAATGATGAAGAAGGACTTGGATAGTATTTCAACCAATGCCTCCTTGATATCATATTTCGCCAATTCAATTCTGGCATCGAGATATCCCTCGAAATTTTCAACCCAACGATCTAGACTCAAAGCTTCTTTTATTTTGCCAAACATCCTTACAAAAATGAAATATCCAAGCTTCAGAACCTAATGAAATACAACAGGAAAACCCAGAAAAATATCAGTTTAGGTTTAGGTCTTTTGTAATAGCCTTGATTTTCTCTGAGAGAATTCTGTCGGTTTCTTTGTAAGCCTCAGGTCCAGACAAAGGGGCATTCACAGAAAAATAAAACTTGATTTTAGGCTCGGTTCCAGATGGCCTTGCAGAAATTTTGCTTCCATCTGCCGTGATGAATTGCAAAACATTTGATTTTTCCATCAGAATTGGACTGCGCATCCCTGTTCTGAGGTCTAGTTTTTCTGACTCCTTGTAATCCAGCATTTCAACCACTTCAGATCCAGCTATGGATTTGGGTGGATTTTGTCGATAGCCCGCCATCATTTCCTGGATTTCCTCAGCACCTGTTTTGCCTTTTTTGGTAATGGAAATCAGGTCTTCTTTATAGAAACCAAACTTTCCATAGATTTCTATTAGCATGTCGAATAGACTTTGGCCTTTGTCTTTCGCATACGCCACAAGTTCGGCAATCATCGCGCAGGAGGCAATGGCGTCCTTGTCCCGCACAAAATCGCCGATCAGATATCCGTAACTTTCCTCTCCGCCTACAATGAACTTGAGTTTACCCTCATTTTCACGGATTACACCTGCGATGTATTTGAAGCCGGTGAGGGTGTTGAAGCATTTTACGCCGTAGGCCTGCGCCATTCGGTCCTGGATGTCTGTGGTAACGATCGTTTTTATAATCATTTCATTGCCCAAAATGCGTCCGGAATCTTTCCAGGCATTGAGCATGTAGTAAACCAACAAGGTAGAAATCTGATTTCCGTTGAGCAATTGCCAGTTTCCATCTGGATTTTTAAGTCCAAGTCCAACGCGGTCTGCATCCGGGTCGGTTGCCATCACGAGATCGGCATCGATTTCATTCGCCTTTTGAAGCGCCATTGTCATGGCTTCAGTTTCTTCGGGATTTGGGTAAACCACTGTTGGGAAATTGCCATCAGGTGTTGCCTGTTCCTGTACGATGTGCACATTGGTAAATCCGAGGCGCTCTAGAATTTTAGGCACCAAGGTAATCCCGGTTCCATGCAAGGAAGAATACACAATCCGGAGATCTTTTTGCCGGCTGATTACTTCCGGAGAAACAGATGAACCTTCAATTCTGCTGAGGTATGCTTCATCTACTTCTTCCAGGACAGGAACAAGCAGATTGGGGTTTCCTATCATATTTACCTGTGAGGGAGAAGAAATTTTCGCTACCTCCAGAATGGTGTTTTTATCGTGTGGGGAAACCATTTGCGCCCCGTCATCCCAATACGCTTTGTAGCCATTGTACTCTCTTGGGTTGTGGGAGGCGGTGAGCACCACACCACTTTTACAACCGAAATGCCGGATGGCAAATGAAAGTTCGGGTGTTGGTCTAAGTTCTGTAAAGAAATACACTTTGATGCCATTCGCAGTAAATACATCGGCCGTTGTGCGTGCAAAGAGGGGAGAATTGTTGCGGCTGTCATGTGCGACGGCTACAGAAATTTCAGTATCCGCGAAGCTCTTTTTTAAATAGTTACAAAGACCCTGCGTGGCCATTGCAACTGTATAAACATTTATCCGGTTGGTTCCTGCACCCATTACACCCCTGAGTCCACCGGTTCCGAATTCCAGATTCCGGTAAAAGGCATCGGTCAATTCTGTTTCATTTCCTTCATCCAGAAGTTTTTGGATGGAAGCTCTTGTTTCTGAATCGAATTCAGGTTTGAGCCAATGTGCAATTCTATCTTGAATTTCCGAAGTAAGGGCCATAAGGGTGTAATCTTTAAAATAGGGTATAAAAGTAGCTTGTGGGCCGGCAAGCTGCAAATCTGGATTTTCGTTAAATGAAAAAAGCCCTCCAAAAGGAGAGCTTTTCAAAATTGGTTTTACTTTTTATTAAGATCCGCAGGCTTCGCAGGCCTCAGGATTGTCGAGTGAGCAAGCCATTGCAGCCAGCTTTTCATTGCTTACATCAGCATTAATTACGGGTTGAAGCGCAACATCTGCTTGTTTTTCAACAGTGAACTTAATGGCATCTGCTGCAGCCTTGGTGCGGAGGTAATACATGCCGGTTTTCAGTCCTTTTTTCCAGGCATAGAAATGCATAGAAGTGAGTTTGCCAAAATTAGGATCCTTGATGTGGATGTTCAGACTTTGGCTTTGACAGATATAGGCACCACGGTCGGCAGACATATCCATGATGGTTTTCTGGCTGATTTCCCAAACTGTTTTGTAAAGGTCCTTGATGTTTTGAGGAATCTCAGGAATGTTTTGCACAGAACCATTGGCTTCGATCAGCTTGTTTTTCATGCTTTCGTTCCAAAGACCAAGGTCTACAAGATCTTTCAGCAGATGTTTGTTTACAACAATGAATTCTCCTGAAAGCACCCTGCGCGTGTAAATATTTGAAGTGTATGGCTCGAAGCACTCGTTGTTGCCCAGAATCTGGGAAGTACTTGCTGTTGGCATCGGTGCCACAAGCAATGAGTTGCGCACTCCGTTTTCTTTCACCTGAGCACGAAGGCTTTCCCAATCCCACCTTCCTGATTTTGGGGTAACGCCCCACATATCAAACTGGAAAATTCCCTGTGAAATTGGAGATCCATTCCATGACTCGTATGCACCATCTTTTTTCGCCAGTTCCATACTGGCCGTCATGGCACCATAATAAATGGTTTCATGAATGTCTTCGTTCAGCCTTTGGGCTTCTTCTCCATCAAATGGCATCCGAAGTTTAATAAAAGCATCGGCCAAACCTTGGATACCAATTCCAATCGGACGGTGCCTCATGTTTGAACGCTGAGCTTCAGGTACTGGATAGTAATTGATGTCGATGATTCGGTTGAGGTTTTTCGTAACCTGCCTTGTTACCTCCATCAGTTTGTTGTGATCAAACTTTCCGTTGATGATAAACTTTGGAAGTGCGATGGAAGCCAGGTTGCAAACCGCTACTTCATCTTTGGAAGTGTATTCCATAATCTCCGTACAGAGATTGGAAGACTTGATGGTTCCAAGATTTTTCTGGTTGCTTTTATTGTTTGCATGGTCCTTATAAAGCATGTAGGGCGTGCCGGTTTCTGTTTGGGATTCAAGAATCTCAAACCATAAATCCTGGGCCTTAATTACTTTTCGAGCCTTGTTCTCTCTTTCATATCTTTCGTAAAGTGCCTCGAATTCTACTCCGTGGCAATCGGCCAGACCGGGTGACTCATTCGGGCAGAAAAGCGACCATTCTTCATTGGCCTCAACGCGTTTCATAAATAAGTCCGGAATCCAGAGCGCATAGAAAAGATCGCGGGCGCGAAGCTCTTCTTTGCCGTGGTTTTTCTTCAGTTGAAGGAAGTCAACGATATCTGCATGCCATGGCTCAAGGTAAACGGCGAAGGCGCCTTTTCTCTTTCCACCTCCCTGATCTACATAACGAGCGGTGTCGTTGAACACTTTCAGCATTGGGATGATGCCATTCGAAGTGCCGTTGGTTCCTTTAATATAGGAGCCCGTTGCCCTGACATTGTGGATGGAAACCCCGATGCCACCAGCAGATTGGGAAATCTTGGCGCACTGCTTTAATGTGTCATAAATTCCATCGATGCTGTCACTCTGAATTGTAAGCAAAAAGCAGGATGAAAGTTGTGCCTTGGGTGTACCCGCATTAAATAGGGTAGGGGTCGCGTGTGTAAACCAGCGCTCGCTTAGGAGGTTGTATGTTTCTATTACAGAATCGATGTCTTCTTGGTGAATGCCTACCGCAACCCGCATGAGCATATGTTGTGGTCTTTCTACAACTTTTCCATCCAGTTTCAACAGGTAAGACCGCTCTAGGGTTTTAAATCCAAAGTAATCGTAGCCGAAGTCTCTGTCGTAAATAATTGTACTGTCCAGAATGCTTGCATTCTTTTTCACAACTTCATAAACCTCCCTTGAAATCAGAGAAGCATTTTCACCAGTTTTTGGATCCAAGTACTGGTATAGTCTGGTGATTGTATTGGAAAATGACTTGCTTGTGGTTTTGTGAAGGTTTGAAATTGCAATTCTGGCAGCAAGCACAGCATAATCCGGGTGGGTTGTGGTTAGAGACGCAGCGGTTTCTGCGGCAAGATTGTCCAACTCTGTTGTCTGGACCTTGTCATAGATACCATCGATTACTTTTCTCGCCACTTCATGTGGTTGAACAAAGCGCATGTCCAAACCGTAACTCAGTTTTTCAATTCTGGCGGTAACTTTATCAAACCTTACCGTCTCGTGTCTGCCGTCGCGCTTTATTACTAACATTTCAGATTCCTGTTGCTTTTAGTTTCTATTGGTGGAATTGACCACCTAAAATTCATTGATTTTGTCGTTAAATCCGACATGCTCAGGCACTTTATTTATGGTCCATAATTCCGATGTCTGATGCCCAAATGTAGCAAAGAATCTTAGGATGCAATAGCTTAAAGAATATTTTTTTTTACTTGATTATCAGTCTCTTAAGGTATATTTGCAGAGAAATTTTCATAACACAATTCATTAGCATTTTTTCGCGTTATGCCTACTTATATCGCACCAAAAACGGGCCTTTTTTTTCTTTTGATTTTGTTGTTCGGGGCTTGTAAGCGATCAGGAAATGATGCTTCAAATCCGGAGCTTGTCCGGATTGATAGTTTGGAATCTGCACTTCGGGAAGCTGAAACTAAAAATCCTTCTGAGCCAGATTTGAATCTTGCCATGCACCTTGCCAAGGCCTATCAAAATTATGAGGCCGGACATCCGGAAGACAGTCTTTCCCCAAAATTTCTTTTCCGTGCCGGGCAAGTAATAGAAAATGTATTCAATGATAAGGGCCGCGCTCTGGAACTCTATTATAAGGTGTATCGGAATTACCCGAAATCACCGAATGCGCCCTATGCGCTTTTTATGGCGGGCAACCTACATCACACAATAAAGGATTCTGCAAATGCGGTGAACATGCTTAATCTATTTTTGGCCAAGTATCCAAACCACCAGCTTCGGTCTGATGCTGTGGCCATGATTGGAAGTTTTGGTGCAGTGGCCGATACAACAGGCAGTTCGGCGGTTATCCCCTGATTGCAGGACTTGCATCGATTAGCATTTCTGTTCCACTGATTTCTTCTTCAAAGGGTCGGAGAAGTGGAGCCGAAAGCATGGTTGTTAGTTTTTCTATGAGATCGTTTTCACTCAGGTTGTGCTCAAGCATTCCGTCGTGGGCAATTGAAATCTGACCAGTTTCTTCGGAAATCACCAAAATTACTGCGTCAGTCATTTCTGATAAGCCAAGTGCTGATCTGTGTCTCAATCCAAAATTAGAAGGAAGATCCTGGTTTTCTGAAACGGGCAAAATGCAGCGGGCTGCTTTTATTCTACCCCTTGAAACAATAACCGCACCATCGTGCAGAGGACTTGTTTTTGAAAAGATACTCAACAAAAGTCCTTTCGAAATGACAGCATCCAGTGATTCACCGGTGTCGGCATAGAATTTTAATTCTGTACTCCTGGCAAAAACGACCAAACCTCCACAATGGCTTTGACTTAAAGATTTTGTTGCCTCAATCACGGGCAACAACTGAAGATTATCACGGGTAGAATTGCCAGAAAGAAGTCCTCTGAAAAATCCTTCCTCGGAAATAAAAGATGTCTTTCCAATCACAAGAAGGATTTTGCGTATTTCCTGCTGAAATAGAATTAGGGCAGCGAGACCGCCCACTCCTACAAACTGACCTAAAAGGCCGCTGAGCATTTCCATTCCAAGGGAGCTGACCACCTTGTAAACGGCGTAAATCGCCATTATTCCAACAAAGATTTTTTGAGCAACCGATCCCCGGATGAGTTTGTAGATCTGATAAACCAAATAGGCTACCAGTAAGATGTCGAGCACATCTATTAACCGAAGTTCGAGAAATCCGATTCTGAGACCCAGCACCATTCATGCAAGGTAGAAAAAAATGTTAATTTTTTATCATAGACTAACGATTTTACAAAAGAAAAACCCTGCCTTTTTGGGCAGGGTCTGGGTTGAGCAGTAAAATTATATGGACTTAAGTTAGTGGTGGTGGTATCAGAATTGTGTCACTGCAGGCATCCCAATGGATACTTCAATTTATTATACACTTTAAGACTTCAAATTCATTTGTCGGAGGATTTTTTCTCACCCAACAAGACAAAGGTATTCTGGCAGTGGTTTCTCAAATGGTTGCGGAAACAACAAATAATACTTGTAACAAGTCTTCCCAAAATTGGAATTTTTTTCGGCCTTCTTTTTCTTAAATACCAACTCAGAACCCTGAAATCTCAATTTTATTGGATGAACTGCCTTTGGTTTCTGAGTAAGAATGGACCATTTTCTAATGAATTTCATATAAAAAAATGACTGGCCTTCGGCTTATTTTCTGTGGATTGATTTTCAATCAAGTCATTTTCATGGCACGAATTTGAATTCATAAGGCAAAAAAAAACCCTGCATTTGCAGGGTTTTTCAATTATCATTTCGACTTGAAGATTAAGCCTTCTCATTCTTGATCACACTGAGCTTCAATTCATCTTTGCCTTCTTCATGGTCGGCCATCAGTGTGTCTTCCTGGGAAATTTCTCCTTTCAGAATTTCTTCAGCCACCAAATCCTCCAGATATTTCTGAATGGCTCGATTCAAAGGACGGGCACCATACTGTTGATCGTAACCCTTGTTGGCGAGAAAATCTTTGGCCTTCTCCGTGAGTTCAATTTTGTAACCAAGCGTTTGAATCCGTTCAAATACCTTGGCAAGAGAAAGATCGATAATCTTGTGAATATCGTGCCTTTCAAGTGAATTGAACACAATTACATCATCGAGACGATTGAGGAATTCAGGCGAAAATGCTTTGCGAAGCGCATTTTGAATGGTGCCTTTCATGTGCTCATCTGCATTTTCCCTGCGGGAAGAGGTGCTGAATCCAATTCCAGTTCCAAAATCTTTTAGATCGCGGATACCAATGTTGGATGTCATGATGATGATGGTGTTGCGGAAATCTACTCTTCTGCCAAGGCCGTCCGTTAGAATTCCATCATCAAGAACCTGTAGCAGAATGTTGAAAACATCCGGGTGCGCTTTTTCAATTTCGTCGAGCAATACAACCGAATATGGCTTGCGGCGGATTTTCTCCGTCAACTGACCACCTTCTTCATAACCAACATATCCCGGAGGCGCTCCCACAAGACGGGTAACAGAGAATTTCTCCATGTACTCACTCATATCAATTCGAACCAATGCCTCGTCCTTATCGAACAGATAAGTTGCGAGAACTTTCGCCAGTTCGGTTTTTCCAACACCTGTTGGTCCGAGGAAAATAAATGAACCAATTGGTTTTTTTGGATCCTTTAATCCTACGCGGGTTCTTTGAATGGCCTTGGTCAGTTTGGTGATTGCTTCATCCTGACCAATTACTTTGCCTTTGAGGTCAGCTGCCATGGTGAGCAGTTTCTGGCCTTCAGATTTTACAATCCGGGCAACAGGAATTCCTGTCATCTGACCGATTACCTCAGCGATATTCGGCTCATCCACATCGTAACGCTTGCTCTTTGTTTCTTCTTCCCAGCGTTGTTTGGCTTGTTCCAACTGGTCAAGGAGTTTCTTTTCCTTGTCTCTTAAAAGAGCAGCCTCTTCATACTTTTGGGATTTTACAACCTTGTTCTTGTCCTTTTTGATGTTTTCAATCGACTCTTCCAGAACCAGAATGTCCTGAGGAACATGGATGTTGTTGATGTGTACCCGTGCACCAGCTTCGTCGAGAACATCAATCGCCTTGTCAGGCAGGAACCTATCTGAAATGTACCGCTCCGATAATTTTACGCAAGCTGATATTGCCTCAGTCGAGTAATTTACATTGTGGTGACTTTCATATTTTTCCTTGATGTTTTCCAGAATCTGAATGGTTTCCTCCACAGTTGTGGCATCTACCATTACCATTTGAAAACGGCGGGCAAGCGCTCCGTCTTTTTCTATATATTGTCTATATTCATCAAGCGTTGTGGCTCCAATGCATTGTATATCGCCTCGGGCAAGTGCGGGCTTAAACATGTTGCTTGCATCCAGAGATCCGGAAGCTCCACCTGCACCTACGATGGTGTGAATTTCATCAATGAATAAAATTACTTCGGGCGATTTTTCGAGTTCCGACATCACGGCCTTCATTCTTTCTTCAAACTGGCCTCGGTATTTTGTGCCGGCTACAAGGGAAGCAAGGTCGAGTGTAACTACACGCTTGTTAAACAATACGCGGGACACTTTTTTCTGAATGATCCGAAGTGCAAGTCCTTCAGCAATGGCTGTTTTACCTACACCCGGTTCTCCAATAAGGATTGGATTGTTTTTCTTTCTGCGCGATAGAATTTGCGCCACGCGTTCAATTTCTTTTTCCCTTCCTACGATGGGATCTAGTTTGCCATCTTCGGCCATTTTGGTGAGGTCGCGGCCAAAGTTGTCCAGAACTGGAGTCCTTGATTTCTCGGCTCCTGGTTTGTTGCCTTCCTTGCCGGGCGGCGGTCCGAAGGAGCCAGTACCACGATCATCATCGTTGTCGTCAGTATCGCCGGATGCTCTGGGAATTTCAGGCTTGCTGTCTGAAGGTGCAGAGTGAAATTCTAGTGTTTCTTTCACTATTTCGTAATTAATGTCAAAACGATTCAAGACCTGCGTAGCCAGGTTGTCTGTATCTCGTAAAATTGATAAAAGGAGGTGCTCGGTGCCGATCAATTCTGATTTGGAAATTCTGGCTTCGAGGTAAGTAATTTTCAGAACCTTTTCCGCCTGTTTTGTCAGGGGAATGTTGCTGAGATTTTTCACATTTCCAGTAGCAGTGCTTTTAGAAGCGCGCTCAATAGAAACTTTTAATTCATCCATAGAAACACCAAGTTTCTGCAGAATGGCGACTGCAATGCCTTCTCCTTCCCGGATCATTCCAAGTAGAAGGTGCTCTGAGCCAATATATTCATGGCCCAGTCTAAGGGCTTCTTCACGGGCAAGGGTTATCACCTCTTTCACCCGGTTGGAGAATTTAGCGTCCGATTTCATGTCTTCGTTCTTTGGTTCAGTGAAAAGTAAATTAAATCAGCTCAAGGCTAATAAGCAAGTAAAATTAGGGTCTTTTTCGCTTCGTAATATTTAAGTGAAAGTTAACCTCAGTTTCGCGGTTTCCAAAAGTCATTCGGACCTGAACAAAACAAATGGTCTATCACACTTAAATTTGGTACAAATTCCGAACCAAAGACTTGCCGGTACTCAAGTTGGTTCCCAGCCTCGAAAGCACTCTTCTCTATCCACTTCAAATCTTCATTATTTTGGCCTGGTTCGAGAAATTCTCCTGCCAAGTTGACTGACAGTCTGTCTTTAGGAAAATACTGTTTCAGCGTCCATTCCATTATGCCAAATGTAAATTCGGCCAATCCTTCGGTTTTCCTTGCAAAAAGATGCTCCAATTCATCTTTGAAATAGACAAAAAACGGAGCCTTGCCATAAGCCGAGGTAATGCTGCGCCAGTGCTGATTTTGCCATTTTTGCTCATGGTCAATTTGAATTTTAGAAATCGGTGTGTTTGCCGGGGATTTTTTCACGGGAATGCTAAGAAGCAAAGGACCTGAGGTCGCTAAAATTCGGATTCTGTTCATGCAATTTCCCTTGTTGAATGGGAAAGCAAAATTGATTTGAACAGAATCCTGCTCTTTCAGACTTAGCATTTCGGACATAGAAAGTCCGTAAAGTGGAGGGATTATGCGCATGACTGAAAATCAGTACCAGGCCCCGTGGTTGATTCTGAAATCCAACGTGCTTACAGAATCTGCAAAAACTTCAAATTGAAAAATTTCTCCTTCTGGCCCGAATGAGTTTGCGTACCATTCTCCTTTTTCACGAATGAGAAATGAGTATTTCCCGGGTTTAAGTCCGATGACGAAACATCCGTTTTTATCTGTCCTGGCGCGTTTTAGCAATTTCGTTCCGGTCGATTGAAAGAAGCAATCCTGACTTCCTTTTTTGGCAAGATCAAGGCGGGTGACTTCGAAAATTCCGAATTGTCTTTGCACGCCTTTTTTGATTTGAACACCTTTTCCAGGCGCTGGCATCTGGTTTCCACTTACATTATATACAAGGCCACGAATGCCCTGTGATATTTTTTTTTCGCAGGAAGCTA
>CANETC010000093.1 GCA_947441055.1 Cytophagaceae bacterium
CTCGAACCCGCGACCTCGACCTTGGCAAGGTCGCGCTCTACCAACTGAGCTACTTTCGCGTTCCCCATCTTTTCAGAAGGGGATGCAAATGTAGGTCAGGACAGTTTTACGGCAAAAAAAAATTAAAAAAAATCTACTGTGGGCCAAAAAAGGAAGATTGGGATTCTAAGGAATAAGAAAACGCAGGCTTCCTTTTCTTCCATTTTTCGTCGCTACTTGCAACATTTTCAAGCCTTTAAGGGAAAATTCAGGCAGCGGAAGGGAGCCATCTTCATCTGTACTCAGATTGCCTTTCCAGCAACACTTTCCATTCATATCGAAGACAGCGATCTCCATAGGGGCCTCTGAATATTCGGTAAATACCTTTCCATTTTTAAACCACAGTGCCAAATCTGCTTTCTTGCTCTGGGTTTTTACCGGCGATAAAAAGTTTCCGGCAACTTTCAGGTCAGCGCGGACGGGCAGGTGGTCGGAAGCCAGATAAAGCGCAGATATGACATTGGCTGGCGCTGAATTATTGACCGGCGCTGAATTGATATTGGAATTATAGTGCTGTCCATCGTTTCCGATTGCCTTGTATGTGCCACTCAAATACGACAAGCCTGCAGAATCATTGATAAGGTGCTTGTTCATGAATATAAAATCGAATCGATCATCCATTCCGCCCCCGCTGTAGCAACCGCCATTGTTGTCTGTGCGCGGGCACTGGGTGTGCACATCTGCAAAAGAGGCGTTTGAAGTCCAGGTGCCTACGCGGTTAATCGGATCTACAAATTGGTAAAGCGTTGAGGGGCTTGCACTGGTAAGCGTTTGAAAAGCTGTTTCACTGCTTCTATACACATTGAAATCTCCCATGATCATGCAGTTTTCCTTTTTGGGGAAGTTGTTCAAGTAATTTCGGATGGTAAGGGCCATGCTTCCCCGGTCGGCAACATCCTGGGTGGCCGTTCCCGCTTTTAAGTGGCAAAGCAAAACATTGAGCCAGATCGTGTCGCCCAGGGCAAGTGATTCCGTTTTTAAGTAAAGTCTGAAATGGTGGGTTAACCGATAAACTGTTTGGGCCTGCGATTGAAATTTGAGACCAAGTTTTTCTGAATTGTAGAAAAGAACATTTGTTATGGTACCAGAAGGTTCTGCCACTGCGGCAGATCTTGCAAAATGATTTACTCCGTCGGTATTTAGGACATTGCTTAAAAATGAACCAGCGATACTGGGGTTGGTGTTCATTTCACAAACGCCGAGTACATCAGGCTTCACATACTGCATGATGGTCTTGAAGGCAGGATTTTTTAGTGTAAGTCCATTGTTGGCTGCCGTACAAGGACTTATGTTGTTTCCATAATTGGTGAGGTTGTAAGTCATCACCCGAATGGTGTCGAATGTCTGGGCCTTGCCTAAAAGAGGCAAGCAGAGCAGAACAGGAAGAAATATTCGCAATAGCATCGCCGCAAAATAGGTCTTAATTTTTTAGCGAGTGACGAATGCGAACTTGAATTCGTTTTTTTCGTGGATTGGCTTTTAACCGATAGCAAGTCAATCAAAAATCCTTTATGCATAAATCGAATGTCTGGCCTGCTTGGCTCGGAACATTAAAAATTCACTGAAAACCCAGCATACAAATATCTTCCTACACCCGGCAGCAATCCAGGGCCAGGAAAGCCGGTTGACCTTCTGCTTGCATATCGGACATCGGCTACATTGTTCACGCCAAGTTTAAGCTGGTAATGAGAAAGAAATCCAATGCTGGCAGACAAATCCAAAACCTGCCAGGCGGGTAGTTTGCCGATTTGGGCATTGCTTGTGGCATTTTCTGTGTTAAGGGCATCTGTATAAACCTCCGATGTGTAGCTCCAGGTACCTGAAAGTGAAAGTCCTTTCCAATAGAAATTCAGTCCAGAACGAACTGTGAGTTCCGGTGCGTTTTCAAGTTTTTTACCGCTGCGATCTATGCCCGTTGTTTTGTCTTTCCAATCACTGTATTGTGCATTCATGTAGCATCCGGATACATATAAACTCAGATCCGGATTTCCCGGATTGCTTTCCATCAAGAGTTTGAAAGGTTTTAATTCAATCATTCCTTCGATTCCTTTGCTGTGCGAGTTTCCAATATTTGTGCGGAAATTGTTGATGGTTCCTACACGGTTTTGGTATTGCAGATAGAATAGATTCAGGTCGTAAATGAGAAAGGAAATTTCTCCTCTTGCACCCAATTCTGCGTTGAAACCTTTTGAATCGACAAGACTGGGATCAACAGTTTCTGTACTGGCAGTAGGTGTTAGTTCTGAGAAAGTTACCGGTCTGAATGCCTGGCTTATATTTCCATAAAACTCATTGCCTTGCATGTATTTATAGGAACTGCTTATGCCAAAAAGGGGAACAATTCTGTTTTTACTTTCAAGCGCCAAACTTCCACCTGCTGCTTTGGAAATGTAACCACCTCTGGAGTTTCGGATATACTCCAGTCTAGCACCAGGGGTGATGCTGAAACCTTTCCCTAGATTCAGCAATTGCTCCGCAAAAACTGACAAGTTGCCGGTGGAATAATCCAAAGATTTCCCATAATCGGGGCTTAAAATCAGGTTGTAGTCGTTGCCAGCACTTCCGCCGCCAGAAGCGTTCCGGTTGGTTTTACCCGAATAGGCGCGAATTCCCGCCGATAAGGTCTGAGAATTCCCGGCCAGTTTCCATTCAAACAGGTTTCTGACTTCAGCGCCAATGTTGTTGTAGCCATCGCGGTCTATCTGTCTCGCATTATAGGCACCTGTTGAAAGGTTAATTGTATCTTGAATGTTAATGGCTTTTACATAGCCAATCGAATTTCGTTGCGCGAGTACGCCAAAAACCTTTGCTTCATAACGCCAGTTTTCTGAAATTTTATGGTTGAAAGTAAGTGAGGCAAGGTTCCAGGGGGTTGACATCCAGTTTCTGAATCGATGGGAAATTTTCGCATTGCTTTTCAGTTCCGCATCTGTAATTCCGCCGGCTTGCTGACTCAGCTGGTTTGAGCTTGTTATGTTCGCTTCCAGCGTAATCTTTTCGTTGAATGCCCAGCCAAATGATGTAAAGCCTGTTCTGGTAAAGTATTGGCTGTTTTCGCGCCAGCCATTTGCATTTCGGTGGTGAAGCCAAGTCGTCCAAAAGAACTTTCCTGCAGATCCAGAAACCGATTGAAAAGAGTTGAATGTTCCGAAATCTCCAAGCGTCTGGCTGCTGTTAAAACGAATTGCGGAACCTGGCTTTGCCTTTCGTATATGGTAATTCAGGACTCCGCCAAATTGTGTCCCATAAGCCAGGGAGGCTGCTCCCCTGACCATTTCAATGCGTTCCACAGCTTCAAGTGGTGGAGAATAATAAGCTTCAGGGTAACCAAATGCTTCAGCCGCAATGTCAGCGCCATCTTGGCGGATATTGAATTCCCAGGATCTGTTCGGGCTAAGGCCTCGGGTTGAAACTCCCATTTGGATTCCACTTCCGTCATTTTCCCAGACCATAATGCCCGGGATCCTTGAAAAAACCTGGCGGGCATTGTTTTGGGTAAGGTCTGCACTTCGGTTGTCGAGGCGGATTAAGTTTGTTTTTCTTCCTGAGGCGATTGTCATTCCTGACACATCAGGTAAAAATTCGGAGGATGGAAATGGCTTTGTAATCTGAATTCGGATTTCAGCTGTCTGCACTTTTCGGGTGCTATCCTGCCCATAGGTCAGTGTGCTCAGAAAAATTAGTCCTATCGAGAGCACGGGCTTTACAGAATTCCACAATTTAGAATCATTCCACATAAGGACTGCAAAACTCTTATTTGGAATTGTTCTAAACAAGCTTTTTAAAAGATATTTTAAGATAAAAATTATAGTCTATAATTCATTGACTTTGAATGGCCAGGGTTAATCCTGATCACCATCAAAAAGATTGTCCTTCCATTTTTTGAATTTCTCTTTCCATTCTTTCCGTTCGGATTTCCGTACAAGCCGAATCGCAAATGCAGATTGGAAGCCCAGCAAGTCAGGGTGGCCATCCAGGTAAATCATAGGCCTGAAATCGTATGAAATATGGATTGGCAACAAATTGAATTTGTACTCAAGCCCAATCATCCCTCCAATTCCCCAAAACGCCTGCAAGGTTTGAGCATCCTTTTTTACCAAACCACAATGTGGTCCGGCCCCAATAAAATAGTTTAAGCGCCGACCCAGTATTTTACCGTGAATTCTGGGTACAAGGGCAAGTCCCAAGTCTTTTTTTCTAAAATCGAGAATCCCTTCAACCGTGATTGGCCTGGCAATTCTTTGTACCACCGAAAGGCCAAACGAAGTTTCATCCATTCGGATGCCGGCTGTTCGAACATACACCTGTGCTTCCGCTTTTGGGCAAGTGCTCAAAAAGAAGCATAGGAAAAACATGTAGTAAAAGACCTTCATCGGATAAATCAGGGCATAAAAAAAGCCCTTAAAAAGGGCTTTCTATGTAGCGGGAACAGGACTCGAACCTGTGACCTTTGGGTTATGAGCCCAACGAGCTACCAACTGCTCCATCCCGCGATTTGAATGGCAAAGGTATGGATTTTTACTCCCCCCACCGAGAAAAAATTAATTTTAATTTAATATGGCAATTCCGGAAAGCAAGGCATGGAATTTGAAGGCTTTATTTCGGGCAATTTTCCGGTCCGATTTTATGAAAAACTTTGGTTGGCTTTCTGTTTTGGTAATTGCTCTGACAGCAAGTTTGGGCGCATTGTATATTGACAGAACCTTTTTCCGAAACGGAAACCAGGCTTATGTACCACCAGCCGAACAGCAGAAAGAGGTACTTGGCAAATATTCAGAGGACAGTTTGCCGGCATTTGGGGCCAATGTAAATTTTGTGGCTGCCACCAGAAGGGTACGCAATGCAGTGGTTTATATCCGTTCCAGTTTTTCAGAAAGCCCCAAGTCTTTAAAAGATCTTCATCAGGGTGTGCCCGATTTTGGAGATTTATTTGAAGGAAACGGCGGACCAAGAGAAGGCGGAGGATCGGGAGTTATTCTCACGCCTGATGGTTTGATTGTAACAAATTACCATGTGATTGAAGGGTCAAATAAGTTGGAGGTTATTTTACATAACAAACAAAGTTATCAGGCGCGGGTTGTTGGAAAGGATCCAAGCACAGATTTGGCCTTGCTCAAAATCGAAGCCAGCGGTCTGCCGGTGATCCGGTATGGAAATTCGGACCAACTCGAAGCCGGCGAATGGGTGCTTGCCATTGGAAATCCTTTTGACCTCACCTCAACTGTAACGGCCGGAATTATTTCAGGAAAAGGCCGAAGCATAAACATCATTCGCGAACGGAGTAATCTGGCAATTGAATCTTTTATTCAAACAGATGCTGCCGTAAATCCCGGAAATTCAGGAGGGGCTCTTGTCAATCTTCGGGGCGAATTGGTTGGAATTAACACCGCAATTGCCTCGCCAACAGGCTCTTATTCAGGTTATTCGTTTGCAGTGCCGGTTAATCTGGTCCAAAAAGTGGTCCAGGATTTGCGTGAATTTGGCAAAGTTCAAAGAGGCTTGCTTGGCGTTTCGGTGGCGGATGTAGATGCGACAATGGCCACAAAACTTGGCCTTGAGCAAATAGAGGGCGTTTATGTGAGGGAAGTTTCTGAAGGATCAGCAGCCGAGGTCTCAGGAATAAAAAAGGGCGATATTATTTTAAGCATCAATGGTCGTGGCGTCAACTCTGTACCCGAATTGCAGGAATCTGTAGGTAGATTTCGTCCAGGTGAAAAGATAAAGACTCTTGTTCTTAGAGGAAAGAATAAAATGGAAATCAGCCTTACGCTTAAAAGCGTGAATGGCAGCACCAAACTCGCTTCAGCCATCCCAGAGGTTAGGATTCCGGAACTGGGTGTTTCGCTGGCTATGGCTGATCCTGAAATGCTCAAAAAAGCAGGAGTTCGGAATGGATTAAAAATAGAGTCTCTTGAAAGCGGCCCTCTTGAAGATGCTGGTCTAGAAGAAGGATTTACCCTCTTCAGACTCGACAAACAGACATTTTCATCGGTTGATGAATTTGAAAGAATTTACAAGCGGGGCAAGGGTGGAATGCTTTTGGAAGCTTTGAATGCGGAAGGCTCGCGAGAGTATTTTGTTCTGCTTAAGCCAGCTTCCCGCTAATCCATTGGGCGAGGCCAGCTGCCCAATCTTTATCCGCATTTAGACAAGGGAGCAGGTCCCATTTTTCTCCGCCGGACTCCATGAACAATTCTTTGTATTCTTCGCCGATTTCTTCGGTGGTTTCAAGGCAATCGGAAACAAAAGACGGGGATAAGGCCAATACTTTTTTCCAACCATTTGCTGGCCATTTCTTGATCAGATTATCGGTGTAAGGCTTTATCCATGGATCACCCCCGAGCCGGGATTGAAATGAAGTGGTACACATTTCCGGGGCAAGGCCCGCAAGTTTTGAAATAATTCGGGTTGATTCGAAACACTGTGCGCGGTAGCAAAGTGCATTGTGTGCACCAATGCTTCCGCAACAATTATCCTTCAAACAACATTTGGCAAGATCACCTTTCCGAATCTGACTTTCGGGAAGCCCGTGATAGGTAAATAAAATCTGGTCATAGCTTTCGGCAGCAACGGCCACTTTTAGTCTGCGAGCAAATGCTTCTGCAAAAAATGGCTTGTCGTAAAATGGCCCGGTAATGCTGAATGAAGGAATCGTTTGCCAGCCGCGCATGATATTTCCAACTTCTTCAACTACAGATCCATTTGTGGCAGATGCATACTGAGGAAATAATGGGATGATCAAAATATGGTCTACACCGCCATCTCGGATTTGCTCAATGGCAGATTTGATTGAAGGATTTTTATAGCGCATTCCGAGTTTTACAATGTGGTTGTCGCCCAGAATTTCTTGGATTTCCTTTTCCAATTGAAGACCATAGACTTTTAGAGGAGAGCCTTCATTCAGCCAGACCTTTTTATACACTGCTGCAGATTTGGGCGCCCGGAATGGGGCAATTATTCCATTTACGAGAAGGAATCTTGGAAGCCATGGGATGTCAACTACCCGACCATCCATCAGGAATTCTCTTAAATAACGACGCACATCTCCAACCGAAGTTGAGTCTGGTGTTCCGAGGTTCACCAATAGTATTCCTGTTTTCATCAGATTTGTTTTGTTAGGAAAGAACCTAAAATCGGCTGCAAAGTTTGTTAATCCTACCCAAAAGAATGCATCACTTACTAAGCTGTTTTGTTTTTTTCATCATGTACTTTGAAATTCTTAAGTTTGCACCTGCTCTTAATTCGGAGTAACACAGGTTAAATTTTCATGTCTGGTCAGAATCTATCATTTATTGAAGCAGGAAAAGGCCTGCCTGTGGTGTTTTTACATGGTTTTTGTGAAACTAGGGAGATCTGGGAAAATTTCCTGGAGCCTCTTAGTTCTGTTTGTCGGGTTATTTTGATAGACCTTCCTGGTTTTGGAGGAAATCCACCTTTGGTAGCTCCATTGACAATTGCGGATATGGCCGAACAGGTTTACAACACAATTATTTCGATTGGAGTAGACCAATGCATAATGATTGGCCACAGCATGGGGGGCTATGTCGCACTTGCATTTTGCGAAAAATTTCCGTCCCGACTCAAGGGACTTGGACTTTTTCATTCTACTGCTTATGCTGATTCTTCAGAAAAAAAGCAGGCCCGTGACAAGACGATAGACTTCATTGAAAGATACGGAACAGAGGAATTCGTCGAAGAATTTGTACCGCCACTTTTTTTTGAAGGCCGTAGAAAAGATTTTCTAGATGATATCAAGAGAATCGTTGAAATGGGGAAAAAAGCCCCAAAAACCAGTGTGATCGAATCAATTCGAGCCATGCGGGATAGGAAAGACCGGACTCGGGTCCTCGAAAAGAGCCATTGTCCTGTTTTGTTTATTGTCGGAAAAAACGACATTGCGATTCCTTTTCAAGGTAGTCAGGCACAGTATTCTTTGCCGAGCTATAGTACTATTCACATTCTCAACAACACAGGCCACATGGGAATGATCGAATGGGAAAAGGAAACACTGTTCATGGTTGAACAATTTATACAGAGAATCAAAAAGTTCTATATTTAACAATCAATCAATCTTTTATGTTTAAAAAGGCAAGTACCTACCTGATTCCAGCCCTATTTTGGCTGGCTTCCGCCTTTACACCAGCACCTGCTTCTGAAAGTTGGAAAGCAATTTTGAAACTCGAAGGAAAAACGCACACGATTACCCTCACGAGTGATGCCATTTACGGCGGTTACAACAGTGGAAATCACAATATTTTCCTTTTCGGGAAAAACCACATGTTCCTAAACAAGGATGAAAGTGAATCCGCAAAGGTTTTTCATGACCTCTGTATCACGAATGCGATGGAAAAATTTCAATTTGAAATCAATGGCGTGAATTCTCCCAATCCATCCAATAAGGCAGTTTCTTATTCTGGAAACATCAGCTTCAAAAAAAGAAATTCTGTAAAAGGATCTTTCCGTATGATTTCTGTTGCTGGAAAAAAGGCCCGTTCGATTGAGACAATCGGCGATCTCAAGGCTTTGGGATTCACAATGACACCGGAGGCTGAAAAGCTATTTACCGGAAAGTTCACTCTAACCTTCATTTCCAATAACTAATCCAATGAAACTGAAACAAATACTATCTGCTTTTGCATTCAGCCTGGTTTCAATCGGAGCTGTTAATGCCCAAGGTACAACAACTTGTCCAGCACCAAATCCCGGAGATCCAAACTGTTTCCAGACTTCTCGCCCATCTCTTGGAAATCCTCTAACCAATTGGCCGCCAATCCCCAACCAGGATTGTTGCAATGCCATACCGCTTTGTCTTCCATACAACATCATCGAAAATAATGTTGTAATTCCTGAAGGCGCACCTGTAGGAACCTTGTTTCCGGGTTGTGTAGAAAATGAACTTCCGAGTGAAGCCAATACTTGTTTTGTCAACAACGAAAAAGGAACCACCTGGTTTAAATTCCAGATTCGTCCTTTGAATATTCCTGGAAGCCCAACTGCAGTTGGTGCTCCTGCAGGGAAATTGAGGTTCAAGATTATTCCAAAAGATGTTCTTGATTTGCCTGCATACGACCCATTTACTGACGATGGTTCCGCAGTTTTTGGGAATACTGACTATGATTTCCTTCTTTTTAAAATCCCAGCCACCCTTGCTGGTGATGGTGCTGCCTGTACCGCAATTCGAAATTCAACCACATTTACCAATGCTACATCGGTAATTGCGAGCTGCAACTGGACAGGTACCCGTGGACCAACCGGCCTTTTTGAGCCAGGACAGGGAACTGAATTTTCCATCGGTACTGCAACCCGTTTCAACAAGCCTCTTGACGTTAAGGTAGGTGACTTGTTTTACCTAGCCATCGACAATTTCTCAGTTAATACTCAAGGCTTTGATGTGGATTTCCGTGGTTTGGAAGCCCCAGATGACCAAACAGCCATCGTGAATCCTCCGCCAACGGATTCCATCAAAATTAAAACAATCCTCAATCCGGTTTGTGCCTCCAAGCAGTTTACACTCACTTTTGATAAGCCAGTTCGTTGCGATTCTGTAAAGCCAGGCAAGTTTATTGTGACTGGTCTTGCTCCGGGAATAGTTATTACAAGTATTACTCCTTTCGGTGGATGTAATCCGGGTGGACAAGACACTTCTTTTGTTTTTACCATTTCGCCAGACTCTCCTGATACAACTCTAGAAATTAACATTGCCCAGGATATCAGGGATATTTGTGGAAACAAGGTTTTGTTTACAAGTGCCAAAATGCGGATTGAATTCCCTGTTCCTTTGGTGTTTGGCATAACAGGGGCCAATCCTTCCTGTGGAATTACAGAACTAAAAGTTCAATTTGCCAAAAAGGTTTATTGTGATTCTGTGCAGAAAGAGAAGTTTTTGATTCTCAACAAAGGCTTGCCATTTGGTCAGGTAACCAAAGTTCGAAGGGCCAATGGTGGAACTTGCACTCCAAGCACGCTCGATTCACTTTACATCATAACATTTAACAAAGCGATTAAAGATTCTCTTGACAATCTTCAACTTGCACTGAATGGTGTTGTCCGTGATTTTTGTGGAAATCCGGTTGCTTTGGATTCAATTCCTTTCCGAATCAATCCATTCCTGACTGTTACCGCTTCTCCGGAACTAGTTTGTCCGAAAAGAGCCGTAACGCTAACCGCTGTACTCGACAGCACCTTTGATGCAATTGATGCTGAAGATTCTGACAACTTCCTTTTTGAGTGGAAAAATCTTAATACCAATACCAACATGGTAGAGGATGATGAAAATACGCTTGTGAGCAACAGCAAAGTATTGAAGATTAAGCGTGATCCTGCAGTCTCAGAAACCATTACTTATCAGTTAATTGCGACCAATCTTTTGAATGGTTGTGTGGATACATCCAAAGTGGCTGTTACTTATGGAGCTTCTCCTGCCAAAGAAATTAGTCTCTGCCCTGGAGATCCACTTTCCTTCAAGCCAGAGTTCCTTTCCAGCCTTGGC
>CANETC010000094.1 GCA_947441055.1 Cytophagaceae bacterium
GAACCAAACGGTCTTTCCCGTAAATCACATCCGTGCGGGAAAAGAAACTTGGTGCCAGTTTATCACTTTGAAGGTAGATAGCCTGCTTTGGACAAGCCTCTTCACAGAGTCCACAAAAAATGCAACGAAGCATATTGATTTCATAAACAGCGGCATACTTCTCTTCACGGTACAAATGCTCTTCGCCTTTTTTCCGTTCAGATGCTGTCATTGAAATGGCTTCAGCCGGACAGGCCACTGCACACAAACCACAAGCGGTACAACGCTCACGGCCTTGCTCATCTCTTTTCAGCACATGAAGCCCGCGATAAACAGAACTCATTGGTCGCTGTTCTTCAGGATATTGAATGGTTACCTTTTTCTTGAAGAAGTGGCGGATGGTAATACCAAGGCCACCTACAACTGCAGGAAGGTAAAGCTTTTCACCCAGACTAAGTTTCTTATTGGAGACCCTTTTGGATCGGTTGGTTAATGCTTCCATAATCAGTTCAGGAATGCAAATGCAGATTCAATTTTTGGCCATGCCAGCACAACTGCGCCGGTAACAAGAATATTCAAAATAGACAAAGGGATAAGAGATTTCCATCCCAGATTCATCAGCTGATCGTAGCGGAAACGGGCAATTGTCCAGCGTACCCACATAAAGAAGAAAATGAAGAACAGAATCTTACCGAAAAATACGCCGACACCCAGCATGGTCAAAAGATTATGGCCTAGGGCACCATCAGGCAACATTCCGACCAAAAGTGATTCACCTGGAAAATGATAGCCACCAAAGTAAAGTGCTGAAATCACTGCGGAAGAAACAAACATGTTGATGTACTCCGCAAACAGGTAAAAGCCCAGTTTCATCGAACTGTATTCGGTATGATAACCACCGATAAGCTCAGTTTCGCACTCCGGAAGGTCAAATGGCGTGCGATTGCACTCAGCAAATGCACAAACAATGAAAATTATAAAACCCACAGGCTGACGAAAAACATTCCATTTCCAGAATGCATCTTGGTCTTCCACAATCTGGTTAATGCTTAAGCTGCCGGTCATCATGATAATGGCAATGATGGAAAGACTCATGGCGAGTTCATAACTGATATTTTGAGAGGCTGCCCGAATTGCTCCAAGAAGAGAAAACTTGTTGTTGGAAGCCCAACCACCAATCATTACCCCGTAAACGCCCAAAGAAACCAGACCGAAAACATATAGAATTCCAATGTTTACATCAATTCCCTGGACCGGAACCAGATTTTCAATTCCCAAAAAGCGAAGATCAAGTGTGGAACCAAATGGCACTACGCAAGAGGTAAGGCAGGCCGTAACCATTGCCAAAGAAGGACCCGCGATGAAAAGCCACTTGCTTGCATTGGCCGGAATAAAATCTTCTTTAAAAAACATTTTTCCTGCATCCGCAATCGGCTGAAGAAGGCCCCATGGACCAGCACGGTTTGGACCTATGCGGTCCTGAATAAAGGCAGCCACTTTACGCTCGGCATAAGTGGAGTATGTGGCAATCAACAAGGTAATTCCAAAAATTACCAGAATGATAACTGCCTTTGCCAGAAAAAAATACAATTCCATGGTCAGTTGTTGAGTTGGTTTTGAACAGGTACTGGCTGTACCGGCTTGTCTTCAATTGCTTTGTAATCCTCACCCACCCGGAAAGCAAAGTCCGGAACCTGATTGTTGGCTAGGTAGTGATTGGACGAAATAACTGACTTGTGATCAATTACCCTTGGACCATCAATTTTCCAGTCTGCTGCATCTTTCTTTTCGAAACGACAGGTGTTGCAGATAAATTCTTCTACTTCTCCAAAGGCATCTTTTCGGCCGGTTACACGAAGCACATCGGCGCCTCTAAACCAGAGCGCAACTTTACCTGAGCATTTGTCGCATTCGCGGTGTGCATCCATCGGTTTGGTAAACCAAACACGATTCTTAAATCGGAATGTTTTGTCGGTTAAAGCACCTACAGGACAAACATCAATGACATTGCCAGAGAACTCATTGTCGATTGATTTTTCAATGTAAGTTGAAATTTCAGACGCATCTCCTCGGTTTAAAACGCCGTGAGACCTGCCCGGAGTAAGCTGATCTGCAACTTTCACACAACGGTAGCAAAGAATGCAACGGGTCATGTGCAATTGCACATGAGGTCCGATATCGATTTTTTCAAAGGTTCGGCGTTCGAATTCGTAACGGGTACTTTCCGCGCCATGTTCAAAGCTGAGATCCTGAAGATGACACTCACCTGCCTGGTCACAAACCGGACAATCCAGCGGGTGGTTTGCCAACAGGAATTCTACCACACCTTTTCGGGCTTCGAGTAATTCTGGTGAGGTCTTATTCTGAACCTCCATTCCATCCATGACCATGGTGCGGCAAGAAGCAACTGGCTTTGGCATTGGGCGGGGATCTTTTTCTGAACCTTTTGTAACCTTAACAATGCAGGTGCGGCAATAACCGCCACTTGTTTCTAGTTTAGAATAATAGCACATGGCAGGCGGAGCCACCTCTGGTCCCAACATCCTTGCGGCTTGCAGGATGGTGGTTCCTTCTGGAACCTCAATGGTGTGGCCGTCTATGGTAACTTTTAGCATGTTTTGTAAATGCTTAATTCTTTAAAAGAGAATCTGTTAGTAAAACTCAGACTTGATAAAAGACATTTTGAAAACAAAACCACTCCTGAATCTGGAGAGATTTTGAATGCCTTTTGATGAAGTCCTTTCATTTTTGATTCTTTAAATTTTCTGATTTCTAATTCGTGAACTACGCGTGTTCAACCGCGTGGCTGTTAATCATTTCTTCAAACTCAGACCTGAAGTGACGAATGGCAGATGCAACCGGCCATGCCGCGGCATCTCCGAGCGGACATATTGTATTGCCTTCTATTTTCCTTTGCAAATCCCAGAGCAAGTCGATGTCTTTCATTTCGCCGTGGCCATGCACAATTTTATGAAGGACTTTCTCCATCCAGCCTGTACCTTCACGGCAGGGACTGCATTGTCCACAACTTTCATGGTGGTAGAATCGGGCAAATGTCCAAAGATTCTTTACCACAGAAGCCGTTTCATCCATCACAATAAAGCCCCCGGAGCCGAGCATTGTACCGCTGGCAAAACCTCCATCAGCAAGTGATTCGTAGCTCATAAGCCTTGGCTCACCTGCCGCTGTTTTCATAATCAAATCAGCTGGAAGCACTGGAACCGAAGAACCTCCGGCAACCACAGCCTTTAACTTCCTTCCCTTCCAAACTCCTCCACAATATTCTTCTGAATTGATAAATTCTTCCACAGGAAGGCCCAATTCAATTTCATAAACACCAGGCTTATTGATATGCCCGGAAGCAGAAATTAATTTTGTACCAGTACTCTTTCCAATTCCAATTGCTGCATAAGCCTCACCCCCATCGTTCACAATTGGCACAACTGCGGCAATCGTTTCAACATTGTTTACAACAGTTGGACAACCCCAAAGGCCTTTAACGGCTGGGAAAGGTGGCTTAATGCGGGGATTTCCTCGTTTTCCTTCAAGAGATTCCAACAAGGCGGTTTCTTCTCCACATATATAAGCACCTCCACCTGGTTGCACATACATGTCATGGTCAAAGCCAGTCCCTAGAATATTTTTTCCAAGCCAGCCGGCAGCATATGCTTCCTTAATTGCTTTTTCCAGAATGGCGATTACATAATAATACTCGCCACGCACATAGATGTAGGAAGTTTTGGCTCCCAGTGCAAAACTGGAAGTGATCATTCCTTCGATCAGAAAATGAGGAATTCGCGACATAAGATATCGGTCCTTGAAAGTACCGGGCTCCGATTCATCCGCATTGCAAACCAGATAACGAGGAACGCCCTCAGGCTTTGCAAGAAAACTCCATTTCATTCCTGTGGGAAAGCCTGCACCTCCCCTTCCGCGAAGACCAGATTTTTTCACTTCCTCGACCACCGCTTCGGGAGTCATGGTTCTAAGTGCCTTTTCTACCGAAGCATAGCCACCATGTTTCCTGTAAACCTCATAGGTTTGAATTCCAGGTTCATGATCGTGTTTGAGAAGCAGTTTTTTTGACATGTTTGCGCTTTTCAAATTGTTAATATTCTTTCACCACTACCGCATCAAAATAATTTGTGCGCTTTCCATCTGCACGGAGTTTATCCAAAATTGAATCCACTTTCTCCGTATCCAAATTCTCATGAAACTGTGCCCCGCATTGCATCATGGGCGCGGTTCCGCAAGAACCAAGACATTCTACAGTTTTGATTGTAAACATTCCATCCGGCGTAGTTTCACCTTCCTTGATTCCAAGTTTATTTTCAAGGTGAGACACAATATCCTCAGCTCCCCGAAGCCAGCAAGAACTAGTCCGGCAAATTTCAAGGAGACAGTTTCCTACCGGTTTCAGGTTATACATCGAATAAAAAGATGCAACCTCATACACTTCAATGGATTGTATGCCGATTACTTCGGCCACCATGTCCATCACCGGAACATCGAGCCAGCCATTAAATTCGGCCTGGGCAAGGTGAAGCAAAGGAAGAAGAGCAGATTTCTGCTTTCCTTCTGGATACCGTCCCATTATTTCTTTTGCTAGTGCCAATGTTTCAGGCTTGAATTGAACCTTGTTTTCCATTTTATTATGCGTCCAGTTCTCCTGCAATTACATTCATACTACTCATAACAAGTATGGCATCCGAAAGCAACATTCCTTTCGCCATTTCGGTATATGCCTGATAAAAAATAAAACACGGCCGACGGAAATGTAGCCGTGCAGGAGCGCGACCACCATCGCTGATTAAATAATATCCAAGCTCACCATTACCGCCTTCAACGGCGTGGTAAACCTCACCAACCGGTGCATCAATTTCTCCCATCACAATTTTGAAATGGTAGATTAATGCCTCCATTTTGGTGTAAACATCTTGTTTCTCGGGAAGATAATAGTGCGGCGCATCAGCATGGTATGGACCTTCAGGCAGGTTGTCTAATGCCTGCTGGATGATTCTCAAACTCTGCCAGATTTCTTCATTCCGAACCATAAAGCGATCGTAGGTATCCCCATTTTCACCAATTGGAATGTCGAATTGGAAATCCTCATAACTCGAATACGGATTCATAACCCGAACATCATAATCAATACCAGCAGCACGAAGGTTTGGACCGGTAAAACCATAGTCCATTGCCATTTCTTTGCTTAAAACACCAACATCAATTACGCGGTCCATGAAAATCCTGTTTCTATTAAAAAGGGCTTCAAACTCTTTATATACAGGCGGAAACTCTTTTAAGAACTTTTTGAGTTTGGCAATTGCCACATCGCTGAGGTCACGCTCCATACCCCCTACCCGACCCATGTTGGTGGTAAGGCGGGAACCGCAAATTTCCTCATAGATGTCATAAATCTTTTCACGCTCCTGGAAAACATAGAGGAAGCCCGTGAAGGCTCCACTATCAACACCAAGAATTGAATTGCAAATCAAGTGGTCTGCAATGCGGGCAAGTTCCATTGCAATTACGCGGATATATTCGGCACGCTTTGGAACCGTAACACCGAGAAGCTTTTCTACCGTCATGTGCCAGCCCATGTTGTTGATGGGTGAGGAACAATAATTAAGTCGGTCGGTCAGTGGCGTAATTTGATAAAACGGCCTGTGTTCAGCTATTTTCTCAAATGCCCGGTGGATGTATCCAATGGTGGAAACACCGGAAATAATTTTTTCTCCATCCATTTGAAGGATGTTCTGAAAAACGCCATGCGTAGCAGGATGGGTAGGCCCAAGATTAAGGGTTGTGAGGTCGTTCACAAACTCCTCCTTTTCGGCAGGAATTATGCCATTAAAAGGATTTGGAAAAGAAGCGAGGTTCTGCATTGGATTATCTGCCAAACATGGAATCTACTTTGTCATTACGAATTTGATCCTCAAGCGGATACTCCTTTCTCATTGGGAAATAATCCATATCATCCACATTGAGAATGCGTTTCAGGTTGGGATGTCCGTCGAATATTATTCCATAAAAATCGTAGGTCTCTCTTTCCATCCAGTTTGCGGAATTAAAGTGTGCTGTCATACTTGGAACAAGAGGACTGGCTACAGGAACAAAAACCTTCAACCGAATTTTGGTATTGCTTGACCAGCTATGAAACATATACACAACCCCAAGTTCTTTGCCTGCCTGCTCTGGAATGTGCAATCCACAAAGATCCGTCATAAAAGTGAACTGAAACTGTGGATGAGATTTCAGTGCCCCAACTAGCGGTAAAAGTTGATCCGGGTTAAGCTCAACGGTAAGAAAATCGTGAGGCTCAGAAACCGAAACTGGTTCACCTCCAATATTTTCCCGTATAAACTGCAGGACTTCTTCGTTTGAAAATGGCATCAGGAAATGGAATAAGATTCGAGTAATGCCTTGTATTCTTCAGAATCCCTCCTTCTGGTAGATTCATTTGCGGCCAGTTCCTGAATTTTAAGAAGGCCTTCTATAATTTGCTCAGGACGCGGTGGGCATCCTGGCACGTACACATCCACCGGAATTACACGGTCAATGCCCTGAAGAACAGAATAAGTATCAAATATCCCTCCTGAAGAAGCGCAAGCGCCAACAGAAAGAACCCAACGGGGTTCGGCCATTTGCTCATAGGTTTGCCTGAGAACCGGACCCATTTTCTTGGCAATGGTACCCATCACCATCAGCAAATCTGCCTGCCTCGGCGAAAAACTTGGTCTTTCAGAACCAAAACGGGCCAGATCATAATGAGATGCCATTGTGGCCATAAACTCAATGCCACAACAAGAGGTTGCAAATGGCAAAGGCCACAAAGAATTTTTCCTTGCCAAACCAACTACAGCGTCCAGCTGCGTTGCGAAAAAACCCGGACCTTCAATGCCTTGCGGTGCGGGATGATTGGTATCGACCATATTGGTTTTCTTACAAAAACTAAGGTTTCAAATGAATTGTTGCAGGCTTAATCCCAATTGAGAACGCCTTTGCGGATTATATAGTAAAAACCACCCAAAAGGATTCCCATGAAAATTACCATTTCGGCAAATCCTGCCCAGCCTAATTGCCTGAAATTCACTGCCCATGGGTACATGAAAATGATTTCAACATCAAACAAAACAAAGAGGATGGCAATCAGAAAATATTTTACCGAAATTGGGGCTCTGGCGTCTCCCACAGATTCAATTCCACATTCCCATTGCTCGTCCTTCACACGGCCACGATTTTTGGGGCCGATGGAATGGGTTACAATCATGGTGATGATTACAAATGCCAGGGCAAGTCCTAATTGAACAAAGACCGGCAGGAAGTCGGATGGAAGAAAAATTTCAGCCAGAATCATGAATTGCGTTTTAAATGCGGCGCAAAGAAAACCTTAAAGGGGGATAAGGACAAAGGAAACTAAATGTTTTTTGGCTGAGATTTGAGGAAAATACTTTCAAATGAAAAACTCCGGGGCAATGTCTAAGCATTAATTGAAAAATGAGACTTGATTTGCAGTCTGAATTATTTGCCCTGTGTCAGTAAAAGTTGAACAATTAACAAAGACTTATGGAAGTCAGCTCGCACTGGATTCCATTAATTTTAGTGTTGAAAAAGGAGAAATCCTGGGTTTACTCGGTCCCAATGGAGCCGGAAAATCTACAACCATGAAAATCCTCACCGGATATTTACTGGCAAGCTCAGGCAAAGCTGAGATTTGCGGCCTGGATGTGGTGAAACATCCCATAGAAATTAAAACCAAAATCGGCTACCTGCCTGAACACAATCCGCTTTACCCGGACATGTTTGTTCGAGAATTTCTCGATTTTACAGGTAGCATTCACAAAATTCCTTCTGCAAAAAGAAAATCAAGGATTGAAGAACTGATCGAACTCACAGGTTTGACAGCAGAACGAAGAAAAAAAATTGGACAGCTTTCAAAAGGTTACCGACAAAGGGTTGGCCTTGCACAAGCATTGATTCACGATCCTGAGGTGCTTATTCTTGATGAACCCACCACAGGACTGGACCCAAATCAAATTATTGAAATCAGAAATCTGATTTTGGAAACAGGGAAATCAAAAACCGTAATCCTCAGCACCCACATTATGCAAGAAGTGAGTGCGATTTGCAACAGGGCCGTAATCATCAACCGAGGAAAAATTGTGGCAGATAAGCCTGTGGCCGAACTTAGCGCCAGTCTTTCTGGCAATCCGGTTTTAAGAATTAAATTTATGCAACGCTACGATTCCTCCTGGTTGAAAAAACTCAATGGAGTTGATTCGGTTCGGTTCGGGAAGGAAAATGAAATCCTGGTTGAAATCAGCCAGAATACGGGAGAAGAAACCCGTGCCAAAATATTTACGGAAGCCGCCTCAAGGCAGCAAATTATTACCGAAATGGAAATGACGGAAACCAGCCTGGAGCAGGTTTTCCAAAGCCTGACCAAATAAATTCAGGCTAAAACTAAATCACCTTCTGAAACGCTTATCGGCGTTTTTCGGAGTTCTGCAGCCAAATGCCCACTACTACAGAGCCAATTGTCAGTGCAACGAAGAAGATGATGGAAACGGTAAACATTGACATGCTTTCTCTAATTTTTTGGCAAATATAAAACTCCCATCCGGATTGCGGGGTTTTCAATTTAGTTTTGTCGGAAATGTCAGTAGAAAAGCAATGGTACATCATCAGGCATGGGGAAACTGAGCCCAATCGCCTGCAAATAATTCAAGGAAGCGGACTGGATGCGCCGCTCAATGAAACAGGTAAAAAACAAGCAGCTGATTTTTATACCGCTTACCGCCACATCCCTTTTGAAGCCGTTTATACTTCTGCCCTGATTCGCACACATCAAACTGTTGCTCAGTTTATTGAAAGCGGAATTCCCCAAATTATTTCCTCTAATTTGAATGAGATTTCATGGGGCGAAAAAGACGGCACACGGATTGAACCAGGTGAAAAAACTTTATACAGCAATTTGGTTCGCGACTGGAAAGCTGGCCTTTTGGACCGGGGATTCGAAAAAGGAGAATCACCCAATATGGTTGCAAAAAGATTGGAAAAGGCCATCGAATCGATGATGGAAGATCCTTTTCAAACCAGTCTTGTTTGTATTCATGGCCGCACAATGAGAATTTTACTGTGCATGCTTACAGGCAAATCCATCTCCGAAATGGAATCTTTCCTGCATACAAACCTTAGTCTTTATATCCTGAGCTTCCGGAACGGAAAATGGGAAATTGATACGCACAACGACACATCACATTTGAGAAGTTAATTCCCTATGAACATCCTCATCATTTCAACTTCACCCAGGCAGAGCAGCCTGACTTTCCGGTTTTCCACTTTCTTGGGAAAAGAGATCCAAAAGCAATTCCCTGAAAGTCATACCGACTTAATCGATTTCGCAGAATTTGACATTAGCCCGTTTGGGAAAGGCAGTTTTCCATCCAATCCCATCAGCCCATTTCAGGCAAATCTGATGCAGAAATGGGAAACTGCTGACATGGTTTTCTTCTGTAGTCCCGAATACAATTGGACCGCCAGCGCCGAAACTTTTATTCTGCTTGAGCGCCTCGGCGGAAAGACCTACATCGACTTTTTCCACAACAAGGTTTTCGCCCTTGCGGGTATTTCTTCTGGAAGAGGCGGCCGACAACCAGCCCTGGACATGGGCAGAGTGCTTTCAAAAATCATCGGTTTTCTTGGAGCTGAATCGGTTGTATCTCCAAAAATTCTTGAGGTACATGAAGTTGGAATAAATCTGGATGAAAACGGACAATCTGCAGGAAACTCAGCCTTTGAAAATTCAGTTTCAAGCTTTGTGATGTATTCAATGAAAATGGCCAAACGCTGGAAATTTAGCCAGTCAATCGACTAATTTATGGTAAGAAGAGCATTTTTAGGAATTGCAGTTGTTCTGTTTGCATTTAGCTTTTCTGCAATAGGTAAACCTCCAAAAATCCGATGGAGCTTCAACACCGTTTCCGGGGGCAAAGATTTCGAAAAAGCACTCCGAGAATCGGCCGGTCGTGGAATCAATTCTTTTGAGGCTGGACCTGAAATATTTGAAACTTATCGAAACAGACCAGGAGATTTGAAATCCATCTGTTCTCAGTTTGGCCTGAAAAAATGGAGCCTGCACGCAGGAATTATCCCTTTTGATGGAAGCGACAAACCGCTTATTCTGGATAATTTCCGCAAAATGGCGGAATTTGCAAAACTCTCTGGGGCCAGTTACATCTTGGTTTCAACAGAAAAGAGAGATTCCTACCCGCCAGGAAAGGTAAAGCTCGCAAAACTCGCAATGGCCTTGGATGCCTTTGGAGAAATAGCCAAAAAACATGGCATTCGAATTTTGCTTGGCAATGCCATGCACAGCATTTGCCAAACGGCGGATGAACTGGAATTCACTGTTTCA
>CANETC010000095.1 GCA_947441055.1 Cytophagaceae bacterium
AAAGCAAATTATCATGAGTTCAGATTGTCCGCCGAAAGACCTTCGCGGCATGCATGAGCGATTGCTGTCTCGCTTTAAATGGGGACTTACAGCTGACCTTCAGCAGCCAGACTTTGAAACAAGGATGGCCATTATTCACACCAAGATGCAAAATGATGGTTTGAATATGCCAATGGATGTGGTGGAATATCTTGCCCAGAATATTGATACCAACATCCGCGAACTCGAAGGTGCTCTGATTTCTCTCATCGCACACAGTTCCTTAAACAAGCGTGAATTCGATCTTAGTCAGGCCCGAAAAATCCTTGATAACATTGTTAACAACATTGAAAAGGAAGTAGACATCGACAAAATTCAAAAGTCCGTTTCGTCTTATTTTTCAATTTCTGTTGCCGATCTCAAAGACAAAACCAGGCGAAAGGAAGTGGCCACTGCCCGACAGGTTGCCATGTATTTTGCTAAAGAATACACCGATTATTCCCTCAAACAAATCGGACAGTATTTTGGAGGCAGAGACCATAGCACCGTTATTCATGCGGTTCAATGTGTCCATAATCTAATTGATACAGACAAGGCTTTCAAGAGAACAGTAGACGATCTCAAAAAGCAGTTGCAGTCTGTGAATTGAATGTTAAATTCAGTTCGAATATTACATGACTTTTATGCGATTAATTTCACTTATGGTTGAAATGGGCTTTATTTGACCTTGTATTTCCTTTCAACACCGTGTATAAATTTTTTGCTGTATTATCTTTTTCATTCTGGCTTCCGACACTTGCTTTTTCTCAGGCGGATTGGTTGAAAAGAGCTGGCGGTGCAAGTCCTGATTTAGCGAATGGCTTGTGGGCGGATAACCAAGGAAATGTTTTTATAACAGGTAGCATCAGCGGCAGCGCCAAGTTTTTTAAAACAGAAGTTTTTAGTCGTGGTGGTGGCGATGTTTATGTTGCCAAATTCAATTCTAGTGGTTCTCTGGTTTGGGTGAAAACCTTCGGAGGAAAGCTGGATGATTTTTCCAATGCAATCACTGGCGACCCAGATGGCAATCTTTACATCACAGGGGTTTTTACAGATTCTGCAAGTTTTGATCAAACCGAACTGGTGGCCAAGGGAACTGAACTTTTCGCAGCAAAGCTTAATTCGAAAGGGAACATTGTTTGGGCAAAATCACTCGAAACTTCAGGAACAGCCATATCTTCAACAATTGCGGTTACGGATCAAGGCGGAGCCTTTATTGGTGGTGTTTACTCAGGTAATTTAGACAGTAAAATAAAATGGCAAATGGGCCAAACAGATGGCTTCGTTTGTAAACTGGATTGGGAAGGCAACCGAACCTGGACCAAGGTGTTTGGTGGCGCTGGATTTGATGAAGTAAATGTGCTTAGAACCGATCCTTGGGGGCGCGTTTTGGTCGGTGCCGTTTTCGACCAACACATGTTTGTGAACGAGCAGGAATTAGAAGGACAAAGTTCAAAATCAGGAGCAGCCATTTTGTATGAATCAACAGGTTCTTTGGTATGGACTAAAGTAATTACAGGTCAGGATGCACAATGCACAATAAACGATGCAGTTACTGATCTTCAGGGTACATGCTACCTGACTGGAAAATTTTCGGGCGAAACACAATTCGGGGAAGTAACCGTAAGTTCTAAAGGACAAACAGATGCATTTCTCGCAGCAATAGATAAAAATGGGAACCTGCGCTGGATTTCAACAATTGGGGGCAGTGAAACAGATGATGCATCTGTATTAGAACTTTTGCCTGATGGAAAATCACTACTAATAGCGGGGCAATTCAATAAATTTATGACACATGGCCATAAAACCATTACTGCAGATTTCGACAACCAGTTTTTTATGGCGCGCTGGGACAATCGGGGCAACTTGGATGAATTGCGAAAACTACCTTTTCACTCCACATTCACCTGCGAGGGGCGCAAAATAAACAGCCAGGGAAAACTCAATCTATGTGGCTCATTTACTGGAAAAGCCAATTTTGGGAAACCATCTCTGGTATCGGCTGGAGAAGAAGATATTTTTATTTCAGTTCTTTCCGACCCCAAAATCCTTCGATAGGTCATTGGGGGTTTTCTTGTTTCCTATTCTCAACCACCGTTTCTGAAGCTTAAAAAAGAATCTGAACTGCCCGAAAGCCGTTCCGATTACCAAAAGCATGATCTGATACACGGGCAGGACAATGAGAATTCTAAGTGGAATCCGAATCCAGGGGTTCATTTCAGGTTGAATTCCCAGAAAATTCAGAAGTGGATTGGCCAATTTGACTGAGCTGGATCCTGTAATTGCAAAAACAATAAATACTATAACCATTTGAAAATCACTCTTGATTTCCCATTTGGTCTTTAGTTTCTCAAGATATTTTTTCATCAGTAAATACCTGCTTTGTTTAAAGCTGCCTGGTAGATTCTCGCATTTTGTAGATGCGCATTGAAATCCTTGGTAAAATTATGGTAACCTGAAAAGTCTTCCCGCGCACAGAAAAACAGGAAATCATGTTTTTCCGGTTTAAGCACCGCATCAATCGCTGGCCGAATCGCAATGGCAATGGGACCAGGCGGTAAGCCTCCATATTTATAAGTGTTGTAAGGCGAATCCTTTGCTTTGTGTCCGCTTAGAACCCGTTTAATACTGAAATCGCCAACTGCAAAAACCACAGTTGGATCGGCCTGTAATGGCATATTTTGAGCCAGCCGGTTCAGGTAAACCCCAGCGACCCTCGGCATTTCGTCCACTTTGTTGGTTTCAGATTGCACGATGCTGGCAACGGTCATTACTTGGGCCGGTGTAAGTGAAAGATTTTTTGCCCGTTCAAGTCGATCTTCATTCCAAAGTTTTGAATAGGCTTTACCCATTTTTGAAATCAAATCATCCACAGAAATGGTCCAATACACTTCGTAACTATCAGGAACAAACAGGCTGATGATATTGGCTGTATCCAATCCGTATTGCGCCGTGAATTCTGGTGTGTTTAATTTATTCAGAATGTCTTCAGAGGACATATTCAACTTTTGACTAAGTTTTTCGCTCAGTTGACGCTTTGTCCTAAAAGAATTAAAAGTTAGTTTGATTGGGGACTGCCTTCCCGCCCGAAGTCGTCTGATAACTGAGAAATTATTCTCATCAGGAGAAATTTCATAAGCGCCTGGTTTTACAGAATTTTGGTAGCCCATGAGGCGGGCGACGAAAGCAAATGGCATCATCCGATGGACAATGTCGTTCTTTTCTAAAGAGTCCTTTACTGAAGCAAAATTGCCTTTTTCAGGTATGTAGAGCCACTTTGACTCTGCTTTCCCAACAAGGAAATTGCTTTCAAAAAAGACTTGATAGAAATAAAAAATTGTGGAAATGACCACGATTACGAAGGTCAACAGGATTCCAATCTTGGTGTTACGGGTTACTGCCATGGCTGCAAAGATTGCGCAAGATTACAACCTATCCTGAAAAAACCGGATGCTTGCCACATCTTTGCATCATGAATGGCATAGAATCAGGGCTCCCGATCGAGAATATCCCAGAAAATTTCAAGGCTGGATTTATTGCCATCGTTGGCAAACCGAATGTGGGTAAGTCCACTTTAATGAATGCTTTGGTTGGGGAAAAACTCAGCATCGTATCCCACAAAGCATCCACCACCAGAAATCGAATCTTCGGAATCCTGAGTGGAGATAATTATCAACTTGTTTACAGCGATACGCCCGGCTTGATAAAGCCAGCCTATGAACTGCAAAAGACAATGATGCATTTTGTGGATACAGCCTTGGAAGATGCAGATGTAATTTTGGCAGTAACAGATTGCCTCAAGCCTGGAACCGATCCGGAATTATTGGAAGTAATTTCTGCTTCTGCACTTCCTAAGGTATTGGTAATTAATAAAATAGACAAGTCTACTCAGGAGGAAATTGAACAGAAGATTTTAGATTGGAAGGAAGTTCTTCCGGATGCTGAAATTCTGGCTGTTTCTGCAAAAGAGAAATTCAACCTCGATGGACTAATGGCTTTAGTTCTCGAAAAAATGCCATTGAGTCCGCCCTATTATCCTCTGGACCAGATTACGGAGCAAAGCGAGCGATTTGTGGCAGCGGAAATGATCCGAGAGCAGGTCTTTGCAAATACTGAGAAGGAAGTACCATACAGTACGGCGGTTTTGGTTGATTCATTTAAAGACACGGACGAATTACTGAGAATATCTGCAATCCTTTATGTGGAAAGGAATTCACAAAAAGCGATTATTCTTGGCCATCAGGGCAGCACAATCAAGAAAATTGCGACCCGAGCCAGAATTGAAATGGAAAAGTTTTTCGATAAAAAAGTATTCCTAGAAACCTTTGTAAAGGTTGAGGAGGACTGGAAAAGGGAAAAGCGGAAGCTTAAAAGATTCGGTTATTCCAGCAGCTGATTTTCTTTTATGCCTGAATCAATGCGGCAAAGATGAAATTCAAAATCATCGCTGAAATCGATATCAGGACAAAGCAAAAACTGGCAATGCAATATTTAATGATGGTTTTGTTGAGTGATTGCCGGTAAACTCTTTTCATAGCCAAAACGAAGTACACTGGCACGGCAATAAGGCCAAGTATATAAAAAACATCACTTTGGATGGGTAAAATGGCGTTCACTAAAAACAAGAATGAGCCCAGAAAAAATAAAAAGCAAAACAAGTGAATGGATAATATGAGGTGACCTACATAATGAAATGGTTTCCTTATGTAAAGCAGTTTCAGAATCAAAGCGAAAACCGGCAGCAGAAAAATGAGGGTGTTCGGAATATTTTCTTTCATGTTTTCCAGTAGTTTCTCTATAACAGTCTTATCCTTGGCCAGCCGGTCTCCAAATGCGTGGATTTTCTTACTAAAAATACCAACTACCAGCCCATCTCGTTGGTCTTCTGGAAGGCCTCGTTGAACAGAATCATAGTGGTGAACAAGTCCTTTTGGTCCAAATTCTATTAAAGCATCTTGCCATCCTTTTTGAACCTGAGCGCCAAAGCTTGAATCTGGTGGATCTTCAGTTTTTAAAGTTCCTGTAGCTGATTTCGCGCCATTAATTTTTATGTTGGTTTCAAATTTTGAATTCCCTGTCTCAGTAAAATTTGGCAGATAAAAGGCTGTGAGAAAAAAAATGAATGAAAAGAAAGCATAAAGCTGAAATGGATTTATCTGACTTTTTCTTTTCCCTTCAAGAAACGCAATTGTGAGCTTCCCAGGTTTAAATAGAAGAGGTCCAAAACTCGATGGAATTTTTCCATCCAAATCGAAGAGCGAAGCGGCAAAGCCGACTAATATCTGCCAGATGGATTTTTGGAATTCATTTTTATCCTGCCCACAATGCGAACAAAATCGGTCAGAGATTTGAGCACCACAATTGAGACAGCTAATTTTTTCTGGCTCTTCCGGAGTTGAATTTTCTTCATATATCATTTCACATCAATCTGGTTGCAAAAGGAAATTGAGCTCCTAAATTGCGCCTTGTTTCTATAAAATTGAAAACAAAATTCTTCCTACGCCATTTATATCCTTTAAGAATAAAATAAATGAAAATGAAGTCAATATTCGCCATCATCCTGGTTGTATTTAGCCTACAAGTCCAGGCTTCTGAAAAATGGTATTCAAATGTTGTTATCAATCCAACATCCCTTGGAAAATTCAGTGAGAAGGCTGTGGTTTTCACCATCGACCGGGCTGCTGTTAAGAAGACTTTTTTGGCAAAACCATCCACAATAAATCTGGAGTTTCCGGTTCCGGGTGGTTTTAGAACCATTGAATTCAGTGCCACTGATATCCATGCTGAGGGTTTCAAGGTTTTAAATGCAACTGGAAGAGATGTGACTTCAAGCCTTGAAATGCCAGTTCATTTCAAAGGAACCAACAATAAAATAGGTAAGCAACTTGCGTCTCTGAGTGTGTTTTCAGATGGAAATTTCGTGTTGTTGTATTCCACCAAAGAAGGAAATGTGAATATTTCTTCCCTGCCTTCTAAGTTGGGTGGAAAGGGAGACGATTATGTTTCCTTTATCGATGCTGATTTAAAGAAAGAAAATCCATTTAAATGCGGAATTGACCACGATGGAGAAGTTCCTGCAAATCCGATGTCTGCTGCGGGTCAATCTGGAAATTCTGTCCAGAATGATTCCATTTGTAGACTCACAGAAATTTATTGGGAATGTGATTTTGATATGTTTCAAAAAGGTGGAAGCCTTCAGGGAACCTTGAATCAATTTGAGGCAATGTTCACAGGTTCAGCCATTTTATATGAAATTGAGACAATCAACCTTGGCGTAAAGGCGGTTAAAGTGTGGGATTCTCCAGATCCGTATACTTATACTTCCTCATTCACTGCTTTGGATGATTTTCAGGCGGCTGGAAATGCAGCAAACTGGCCTGGCCAACTTGCACACCTGCTCAGTACACGACCTTTGAATCTTGGCGGTGTTGCTTATCTGAATGCGCTCTGCTCCGACTTTAGATACGGATTTTCAAACATTGATTTCCTTTTCGCCGATTTGCCAGTCTATTCCTGGACATTAAGCACGATTGCCCACGAACTGGGCCATAATTTTTCAAGTAACCATACCCACAATTGTGGCTGGGAGGTTTCTCCGGGTGTAATTCAACAAATTGATTCTTGTTGGAATGCGGAAGGCGGTTGTCAATCTGTGGTAAAGGGTAGAATTGGAACCATCATGAGTTACTGTCACCTAACTGGATCTGTTAACTTATCGCTGGGTTTTGGTCCATTACCTGGAGACAGGATCAGAGAAGGTTATGCCAATATGCCTTGTGTGGCTGGCACCATCGTCATTCCGAACTTTACGCCTTCCAATTCAGGGCCGTATTGCATCGGTGATACCATCACTTTTCAGGTTGATGAACTCGCAGGATATGCATATCAGTGGACCGGCCCGAATGGATTTTCCAGCAATGAAAGATTGCCGCTGGTAACGAATTTGCAGGCAAGTTCAGAAGGTATTTACAGCCTGAAAGTGAAAAAGCTTGCATGTAGCTCAAGGGAGAAGAAAACAAATCTCGTTTTCAATTGCATGCAAGTTGGAACTTTGCCAGTGACAACCTGCGCAGGCTCTGAAATTACCATTCCGATGAGTTCAACTGGGGTTTTTAATCCCGATAACCGTTTCATAGCTCAGCTTAGTAACAACGCTGGTTCTTTTTCCAATCCGGTAAATTTGGACACCATTTATTCGTCTCAGGCTCAAAGTTTAACGGTGAATTTGCCAGGAAATTTACCAATGGGAAGTGCTTATAAAGTTCGATTCCTTTCAACAAGTCCGGCTTATGAAGGGAAGCCGCAGGCAAAAAATCTGAACATCAATCCAATTGGCCCCTCTCCTACGCCGGTGAATGGCGAGCGTTGTGGAACTGGATCTGTTCAAATTTCTGCCAATGGTGGATCATCTTTAATTTGGACTCCTAGTTTCAATGAAACTGTTCCTGTTTTTCAGGGTCGAAAATTCAATACACCCAGTATTAGCCAAAGTACATCCTTCTTTGTGCAAAGTGGCGGTACGAACAGAGCCAGCGCTGGTAAGAAAACTCCAGAAGGAAATTCCAGTTCAAACCTTGAGAATGGAATAAAATTCACATCTGCAGCCACATTCCGATTGGATTCTGTTTCATTTTTCCATCCTGCACTTACCAGTTCTGGATTGCTTTGTGAAATTGTTCTGTCAAAAAATGGAACAGAGATTATGTCCAGAAACTTCAATGGAGTTCAGGGTTCCACCAGCTCTAAAGTGCCGCTTTTCTGGAAAGTAAGCCCTGGAGATGGTTATGAACTGAAGTGCAGAAATATCTCTGTGGCATTGGCTACCAGCCCTGCAGCATATCCAATGAAAGTTACCAATCTGTTGAGTATGGAAAGTGCGACAACTGGATCAGCTCTTTATCCCTATTTATTTGATTGGGTTATTGCAAAGTACACAGGTTGCCCAAGCAAAAAGGTGGAAGTTTTGGCGAAGATCCTCAATGGTCAGGTCCCCCCCACTGCTTTAATTCTTGCTTCCAGCGATACCCTAATTTGTCAAAGTGTTGCTCCAACTTACGAGTGGATGGTGAATGGGCAGGTTCAAGCTGGAATTAACTCAGCAAAAATCCGCGGATTACTCAATTCTGCCTATCAGGTTCGCTACAAGCTGGATTCTTGCTGGTCAGAATGGTCAGAGCCATTTGTTGTAACCGCCGTTACCAAATCTGCCAATGCCATTTCTGGAGGAATTCAGATCAGACCAAATCCATCTGATGGAACCTTTTTCTGGGATGGACCAGAAGAGAACTTTCAATTATCCCTTTTCGGTTCAGATGGGAAAATGATTTGGCAATCAAGTATTTCCGGCAAAGAAAGAATCGACCTAAAGCAACTTTCCGAAGGAATTTATCTATTAAAATGGATTTCCCGGAATTCGGCAGGCACAGAAAGACTTAGTATAATCCACTAAGCTTTTCTTTTTATTAAAAACGAAAACCATGACTTCGGTTTTTGGTTTTATCTTTGCTTAGAATTATTCTAAATAAAGAATTCACTTCATGTCCAAGGAAACGGAAATTCTAGAGGAAATAACCGGATCGGAATACAAATACGGTTTTACAACCGATATTGAAACCGAAACGCTGGCGGCAGGCCTCAGCGAAGAAACTGTTAAGTTTATTTCTGCTAAAAAGAATGAGCCGGCCTGGATGCTGGAATGGAGATTGGCCGCTTTTGCTGTGTGGAAAACAATGACCCCACCGCAATGGCAAAATCTAAGCATTCCTGAAATCAATTTTCAGGACATCATTTATTACGCAGCACCCAAACAGAAAAAAGTAGTCAACAGCTTGGATGATATTGACCCAGAGCTAAGAAGGACTTTTGAAAAACTTGGGATTTCTTTGAATGAGCAAAAGCTACTTTCTGGAGTCGCAGTGGATGCAGTAATCGATTCCGTTTCCATTGCCACCACATTTAAAAGTAAACTTGCTGAACTTGGCGTAATCTTTTGCTCTATGAGCGAAGCCATCGAAAACCATCCCGAACTGATTCGTAAATACCTGGGTTCTGTGGTTCCTGTAAAGGATAATTATTATTCTGCCCTTAATTCTGCCGTTTTCTCTGATGGGTCATTTTGCTTTATACCGAAGGGCGTTCGTTGTCCGATGGAATTGAGTACCTATTTTAGAATCAACACTGCCAACACAGGACAGTTCGAAAGGACCCTCATCGTTTGTGAAGACGATGCCTATGTGAGTTACCTTGAAGGTTGCACTGCTCCCATGCGGGATGAAAATCAATTGCATGCAGCCGTGGTGGAATTGGTGGCAATGGAAAACGCCCACATCAAATATAGCACGGTGCAAAACTGGTATCCGGGCGATAAAGAAGGCAAAGGCGGCATTTACAATTTCGTAACCAAGCGCGGCATTTGCATGGGCGATAAATCCAGAATTTCCTGGACGCAGGTAGAAACCGGAAGTGCCATTACCTGGAAATATCCATCCGTTATTTTAAAAGGAAATGGCTCTGTTGGTGAGTTTTATTCTGTTGCTGTTACGAACAATTTCCAGCAAGCAGACACCGGCACCAAAATGATTCATATTGGAAAGGATACGCGAAGCCGCATTGTTTCGAAAGGAATTTCAGCTGGTAAAAGTCAGAATTCCTATCGTGGGCTAGTGCAGGTAATGAAGCGGGCGGATAACGCAAGGAACTTTTCCCAGTGTGATAGTCTCCTGCTCGGGAATCTTTGCGGAGCCCATACCTTTCCTTATCTGGAAGTAGAAAACCCATCTGCGCAGGTAGAACACGAAGCCACAACTTCCAAAATTGGAGAAGACCAGATTTTCTACTGCAACCAGCGTGGTATTTCCACGGAAGATGCCGTTGCTTTAATTGTGAATGGTTATGCAAAGGAGGTCCTGAACCAACTGCCAATGGAATTTGCGGTTGAGGCACAGAAGCTTTTGGCCATAAGTCTGGAAGGAAGTGTTGGATAAACCATTAAATCGAACTACTCAAGTAAAAATTAAACCAGGAGAATATCAAAGTCTAAAATTTAGAATTTGAAACAACGATAAACTCTACTTTAGAAAAAGAACCCTCAGTAATGTTAAAGATAAACAACCTTCAGGCCCGAATCGGGGAAAAGGAAATTCTTAAGGGCATCAACCTGGAAGTAAAAGCAGGTGAAGTTCACGCAATAATGGGCCCGAATGGCAGTGGAAAAAGTACACTGGCTTCTGTGCTTGCCGGAAGAGAAGATTATGAAGTGAGTGCTGGCTCAGTTGAATTTTTAGGAAAGGACTTACTTGAGCTGAGTCCGGAAGACCGCGCCAGAGAA
>CANETC010000096.1 GCA_947441055.1 Cytophagaceae bacterium
AACAATCCCGCAAACTGGACCCAGGATGATGTTTTGCAGGTCTGGCCAAGCTGGAATGTTACTGTAGTTACTTCAATTCAAGAGTTAATTGGAACACAAAAATTTATGCTTTTCCCAACTGTTTCAAGTGGTAACTTCACTTTGGTCAACAACTCAGGGTCATCTTATGAGTTTACAGTGCAAAATGTACTTGGCCAAATCCAGTTTTCAGGTGTAGCCCCTGTTGGGAAAAAGGAGTTTTCGTTTGATGGATTATCAAAAGGATTCTATTTTGTTTCTTCCAAAAACAAGGAAGGTAATTCGGGTATAATTAGATTTCAGATTTCTAAATAGGAATCTGTTTTGATATCTGACTTTTGTAGATTCAATCAGTTACATTCATAACTTGGTTAAAATCGCAAAAACAGTAAGTACCACTAAAAAAATGGTGATTCGTTTATCTGAATTCATTTAGGTAAAAAAGGGGCTGTAAAGCCCCTTTTTTTATTCTGGCTCATTTTAAAAGCTGATTTAAGTTTATTTTTGAATTCCAAAACACAGCACGACAAAAAAAAGCGGAAAAGTTTTGAACATATTTTTGAAGTAATGTTTTGGTTGTTTACCTTCGCAATCTGAAAAACCTAGTTCTCATGAAAAAAGCATTTTTATCAGTTTTCTTCCTGCTGGGAATTGCCATGGTAGGTCTAAGCGATGATCCTCCTCCGTTCAACCCTGGTGATCCTTCACCAATTCCGGTTGATGGTGGTATTTCAATTCTGCTTGCCACTGGAGCAGCCTACGGAGTGAAGAAAGTTCGCGATGCCCGCAAGAGCAAAGCGGAAGGCGAAACTTCCGAGGAAGCCTAAAATTTCAACCCCGCTTTTAGCGGGGTTTTTTTTGACCCTTTCTTTTTGTTTTTTGAATTGCTTCTCTGGACTAATATTGAATCACTTTTAAAGGTCCGGAAAAAATACCTTATTGCATTATGAATCGATTGTTTGTTATCCTGCCTTTCTTGTTTTTGCTTCTTCGTCCTGCTGCTTCGAATGCGCAGACAGAAGCTGGTTCCTTGGTCTGGTTAACAGATTTAAACAAGGCAATTGATGCATCGAATTCTTCAAAGAAACCCATTTTTGGATTTTTTACTGGTTCCGACTGGTGTGGTTGGTGTCATAAACTTCAGCGTGATGTAATGGCCAAACCAGCATTTATCGATTGGGCAAAAAAGAATGTGATTCTACTTGAGTTGGATTTTCCGAGGAATAAAGAGCTTCCTGCCCAATTAAGTCAGCAAAATAATGAGCTTGCCAAGCAATTTAAAGTTTCTGGTTTCCCAACTGTCTGGTACTTTATGGCGAGTAAGGAAAAGTCCGGAAAGACAAGTCTTAATCCTTTAGGCTCTCAGGGCTATCCTTCGTCTGCTGAAAAAGGGAAGGAAGAAGTTCGTTTCCTGAGTGATGCCGCTGCGATTCTATCTCAAAATAAAAAATAAGGCTTCCCGTAGCCATTCGGGTTTGATTTTCCTTTTTTCCGTTCTCGGATTGCTCTCGGTTTTTTCCTGTAAGGAAAGACTTGCTGGAAGTCAATCTTTAAATAGGGAGCAGAATATAGTTCAACAACATTCTATTGTACCCAAGGATACCTTAATCTGTAAGAAAGATTATTGTATTTGGGTTTCACCAGAAGTTCCCGAATCTGGTGATTGTGCACTTCTTCTTTTTTTTGATCCACAAGGTGAAGGAAAGAAGCCGATCGAAATGTATTCGAAAGCTAGTTTCTCAGTACCTGGCATTTTCGTCGGTTCAAACCTTTCCCGGAATGGCTTAGATTTTGAAACATCCTCCCGAATCGTATCTGCTCTTCTTGACAGCATGCGGACTCGCTTTCCGAAATTGGTTTTACACCCTTACTTTTTTGGTTTTTCAGGTGGCGCAAAGGTTGCTTTGAATGCCGCGAGACGGATTCCCGGAATTGAAGGCGTTGTTTATGCGGGTGCGCCGGGAATTTCCCAAGCTGTCTGTCCGGTATTAGGTTTTGCAGGGAAGGGCGATCTCAATTATGCGGATCTTCTGGCCTTTGATGCAGCCCTTCCATCGCAATTGCCACACCATTTAATTGTTTGGTCTGGAAAACATGAATGGCCTAAGCCCATGTCCATGAAAATCGCATTCGATTGGATTGCTGGAAAAATCAATCCAGGTTCAGGCATCATTGATAGAATCATCCTTCAGAAAAAGTCCTTTGCTGAATATTCTAATACTTCTCCACTTGAAAAGTTCTCCGCACTTCAATTGGCTTCTTTTCTTTCATCAAGCACCGGGAAACCCGACAAATTCAAAATTGAGCTCGAGCAGCTGCAACTTTCTCCAGAATTTATCAGGGCCAAATCAAAAAGAGACATTGCCATTCAGGATGAATTGGTTTTAAAGGAGTCTTACAGGAAGGCCTTTCTCGAGAAGGACTTTCAATGGTGGGAACCCGAAATTCAATTGTTGAGTACTCATGCACGGTTTCAGGATGCATGGCTTCAGGATCGCCTTTTGGGTTATTTATCACTCTTGGCCTATTCGGCTTCGAACCAGGCACTTGCAAGCAATGACCCAAATCTTGCCGCTAAATTTCTTGCATTCTATAAATTGGTCGATCCTGTGAATTCCGAACATGCTTATCTTTTGGCTGTGCTTGAAGCCAGAAAAGGAAATAGGCAGGGATGCATTGAATCCATAAAATTGGCTATTGAGCTTGGTTTCAATGATTCTGTCCGTGTAAAAAAACAGCCTGAGTTTTCCTGCATGGGTTTGGAATCTTTCCTGAATCCGTGATATTTCATTCTTTGGTTTTTCAGTAAGGGCCAGTTCCTTTTTATTTGTCGCATGCATAGTCTCACCATCGCCACCAGGTCCAGTCCACTCGCCATGTGGCAAGCGAAAGAAGTGGCCACCTTATTGGAAAAGGCTGGTTTTTCAACCCAACTCTGTTCATTGGAAACCCAAGGCGACAAAAAGCTGGATGTGAGTCTTTCTAAAATTGGGGAGAAAGGACTTTTTACCCAAGAACTTGAGGACCTTCTGCTTTCAGGCAAAGCCCATCTTGCAGTTCATTCGGCCAAGGATATGCCGAGTTCACTTCCGGAGGGTCTTGACTTAATCGCTTTTTCGGAAAGAGAAAATCCCTGCGATGTTCTCGTTTCTATGAATCCAGATTTACGGATATCGGATCCTGGAATCAGAATTGGAACTTCATCAACCAGGCGGGTTTCGATGCTTAAGCGTTATTATCCAGAAGCCATACCAATCACAATTCGTGGGAATCTTCAAACCAGATTCAGGAAAATGGAGGAGGGCCAATGTGATGCCATGCTTTTGGCCTGGGCCGGGGTGCACCGAATGGGCTTTTCACATTTGGTTACAGAGAAACTTTCAACATCCGTTTTTACACCTGCAGCAGGGCAGGGGAGTCTTGCGATTGAAGTTTCGGAATCTCTTCCTTCTGAAATCCGTGAAGGAATTCGTGCAGCCATCAATCATTCCTCCAGCGAACTTGCATTGCTCACAGAGCGTGCTTTTCTCCGCAAAATGGAAGGAGGATGCAGCGTGCCTGTTTTTGTGCTTGCTGAATTAAAAGGTTCCACTTTGCATATTATGGGCGGTGTGGTTTCCTTGGATGGTGTGGATGAAATTCGATTGGAAGACTCGGTTGAAATTCTGCCAGATGCCCAAATAGAATTGGCTATAAATCTTGGAGAAAGATTAGGAACTAATGTTCTTGCCTCAGGAGGCAGTTCCATACTTCAAAAAATTAAATCAAATTGCAACTGAATTCAGAATTATAAAAGATAGAAAAATGAAAAAGAAAATTGCATTCTCAATTGCTTTCTCAGCATTGATGGCTTTCGGGACTCAGGCTGAAATTTTAGGCAAAGACGATAAAGACACTTTGGTGGTAATTGGCACCAGGTTTGGTGAAATTACGGTTGTCCTTTTTCCGGAAACGCCCATCCACCGAAGTAATTTTTTGAAGCTGGCTTCAGAGCAGTTTTTTGATTCAACTTCCTTCCATCGGATTATTAAGGATTTCATGATTCAGGGTGGTGACCCGAACAGCAAAGATGACAATCCAAACAACGATGGCGCTGGCAATACGGGTTATACTTTACCTGCAGAATTTGTTCCGTCTTTAACCCATATTCAGGGCGCATTGGCTGCTGCACGTACAGAAAATCCAGAAAAAAGGTCTAGCGGTTGCCAATTTTATTTGGTTGAAAAACCCGAAGGAACCCATTTCCTCGATCGGAATTATTCGGTTTTTGGTCAAACCATCAAAGGAATAGATGTGATTCAAAACATTGCGGTTCAGCCTAAAGGCGCAATGGACAGGCCAAACAATAATATCCGCATGTGGATGAAACTTGTGCCGATGAAGAAAGAGAAGATTACGGAAATGTATGGATATGATTATTCCAGCCACTCGGTGAAGCCGGAATTAATCAAGTCCAAAAATTAATTCAGTATCTCTGTCAAATCAATAACTGAAAATCTTTTCTCCGCTGGCGCCGCTTGAAAGGTTCCAGTTGATTTTCCAGCCGTATGCACAATCACGGGTGTCAGCTTGACCCGTTTCGTTGACACCCATGTAAATGGTGAAGACATTTCCATTGCTTTTGTGTTGGATTGTGCCTGATCTTGGTGCCCAGAATCTACAATAAGAATCGCTGGTAAAACGGCTTAAATACTGGCTCGTAAAATTATTTCCAAACCTGTTAATGCCCCAGGTGTCTGTTTTTTCAAGGCCATTTATGGTGGTATCTCCCTCGCTTGCAAATTGGGTAACACTGCGGTTTGGATAAAAGATATTTTTCCAGCTGCTTGTTCTTGCGATGTTGTAGCTTATTTGGCTACCATCATTCAGAACCACATTCATGTCTCTTGCTCTTTCGCGAAAAATAAGAGAATCGGTGCCAGCCAGGTACTGTAAATAAGCGCCATAACCATTAACATTTGTCAGGTATTTTGTTCCGTTGAATGTCCAGGATTTGCTGTTGGATAGTTTGGTTACCTTGTAATTTGTGAAGGTAATCCGGATAACGGCGCCTTGCATAGCCCAGCGTTCTTTTTCAATAAGTTGAAGGGTTATGGTTCCGGCGCGTGTTCTGGATGGGTTGGGGACGGGAGTTTCTCCATCATATCGGAGTCGGATGGTTTTTTCTCCGATAGAATCAATCTCACAACCGATGATTACCTTTCTGGCTATTCTGCCATTGATGCTTTTAAAATTATCCAGTGCATCGGTAACATCCGAGTTTGCCTGGTCTCCTTCGCTTTTTAGGTCGCTGTTGTCTTCAACCTGGCTTAGACTTTGCTGATCGGGTTGTGGAGTTTCGGTGTCCTTTTTGCAGGAAATGAGGGCTAAGACCGAAAGTCCAATGATGATGGATTTGATGTTCATGGCTTACTTTTTAGTTTTTCTGTTAACGGACCAACCAAAGAAAAATTTAATAAAAAAGGCGATTAATCGCCTTTAGGAAAATAACTATGGTTCGAATTCTGAATTAATTTACAAATGGCAAAAGTTTTTTAGCCAAGTCTGCCTTTCCTACCACACCCACCTGCTTGTCTACCAATTCTCCATTGTTGAAATAAAGAAGTGTTGGGATGGAACGAATTCCAAAGCGTGATGCCACATTTGGATTGAAGTCTACATTGAGTTTGCCGATGATGGCTTTGCCATCGTAATCACCTGCCAGTTCCTCCACAACGGGCCCAATCATTTTACATGGTCCACACCATTCTGCCCAGAAGTCTACCAATACTGGTTTTCCGGATGCGAGGATTTCATCAAAGTTGCTGTCTGTTATTTCTATTGCCTTTCCCATGATTGTATTGAATTTTCTATTTGAGTTTCAATAATAATGCAAAGTCGATGGATATGTTCTGATTTTTCAGAAAAACGGAATCTTTGTCATGTTTTTCTCAAAATGCTGAGTCCATCCCGAATGGGTAAAACAATTAACTCTGCATCCGGAAAAAGTCCAGGCAGTTCTTTGTTGAAAGCAGTTACGGATTTTTCGAATCCTCTTTGTTCTGATTCCGGTTTTAGAACTGCTCCTCGCGCGAATACATTGTCCACCATTGCAATGCCGCCAAGGCGCAATGAAGGCCAGATTTTTTCGAGGTAAATTTTGTTTGAAGATTTATTCGCATCGATGTAAACCAGGTCCCAGGTTTCTTCGAGTTGTTCAAGCGAATTGAGGGCATCGCCTACGATGATTTTTATTCGGCTGGCATATGGACTTTTATGAAAAAAGGCGGAAGCAATTTCTGCCTGTTCCTCTTTGTTTTCAAGGGTAATAAGGGTGCCGGTGGGAGATATGCCTTCGGCAAGGCAAAGACTGCCATAACCGGTGAAGGTTCCGATTTCAAGGATTCTTTCTGGTTTAAGGAGATGTGAAAACAGAGATAGAAGCCTTCCCTGCGAAAAGCCGGTCAGCATTCTGCTGGCATTTGGGAACTTTATGGCTGTTTCTGCTTCCAATTCTGCCAATAAACCTCCTGCAGGTGAACTATGCGCTTTAAGCCAGTCTTCTGTAATTTCTTCAGCCATGGGCATAAAAAAAGGCCGGAATTCCGGCCTTAAAAAATCTTTCTGAAATTATTTTAGAAGGCTTCTGGCAATAACCAGTTTCTGAATTTCAGAGGTTCCTTCTCCGATGGTGCAAAGTTTTACATCACGGTAATATTTTTCAACCGGGAAATCTTTGATAAAGCCATATCCGCCAAATATCTGAACTGCTTCATTTGCCACATGTACTGCAATCTCAGAGGCATACAATTTGGCCATTGCAGATTCGCGGTTTACGGGTTTTCCATTGTTTTTTAGGAAGGAAGCCCGATCAATTAAAAGTCTTGCAGCTTCGATTTCGGTTGCCATATCAGCCAATTTGAAAGAAATGGCCTGAAAGTTCGAAATCGGCTGATTGAATTGATGCCTTTCTTTGCTGTAAGCAAGCGCAGCGTCATAAGCGCCGATTGCAATTCCTAAACTGAGGGCAGCGATGGATATTCTACCTCCATCAAGAATTTTAAGGGACTGGACAAAGCCTTCTCCAACTTTACCGAGAATTTGTGATTCGTGAACCCTGCAGTCATTGAATATCAATTCTGCAGTTTCAGAAGCACGCATGCCCATTTTATTTTCTTTTTTTCCTGAGGCGAACCCTGGGGTTCCCTTTTCAATTACAAAAGCAGTCATCGCATGAGAATCTCCGACTTCCCCGGTGCGAACGATTACTGTTGCAACCTGACCTGATTTTCCGTTGGTAATAAAGTTTTTAGCGCCGTTGATTATCCAATACTCGCCATCTTTTACAGCAGTTGTACGCATGTTACCAGCATCGGAGCCCGTGTTTGGCTCTGTTAGGCCCCATGCACCAGCCCATTCTCCACTTGTGAGTTTCGGAAGATATTTTCTTCTCTGCTCTTCATTACCAAATGTGTAAATGTGGTTTGTACACAATGAATTGTGCGCAGCCATCGACAATCCCACGGATGGATCAACTTTGGTTAGTTCCACGATTGCGGCAACATATTCATCGTAGCCAAGTCCGGATCCACCATATTCTTCAGGAATGATCATCCCCATTAAACCAATGTCTCCCATTTTTTGAAAAAGTTCAAACGGAAACCATTGTTGTTCGTCCCATTCCATTACGAATGGGAGAATTTCTTTTCTGGCAAAATTTCTAGCGGCCTCAGCCACCATTTGAACATTTTCTCCTTGTGTGAAATCCATTGTTACTGAGGAATTGTCCTGCTGCATATTAATTGAGGTGTATCAGCCGCAAAATTCAGATTATTCCCTGAGAATACCAACCCGAACCAACTGAATATTGCGCTTGAATTGACAGAAACATTGAATAAATTCGATAATTTAACAATGAGGTGATGTTAGGCGAAATACACATTGATTTCTTCCGGCATTTTCATCGTGATGATTCCATCGGGAATCTCTAAATTTTGAGAAGTTATCTGATAGCCGGTGAGGATAATACTGGCATTTTGTCTTACCTCATAAAGCTTGTTAATGTAAGGCTGGACATCTTCCATACAGGGTGTGGATGTGATAATTGTAAAAATCACATCGGCCTTGTGGATTTTCTGTACTTCTGCCAAATCATGCAATGGAAGGCTTTGACCAAGATAAAAACACTTGTGCCCCATTTTCTTAATCATGTAGCAAGTAAAGAGGAGACTTAGTTCATGCATTTCACCCTCAGGTAAATACAGAATGACTTTTTTGTGGTCAGCCCTTAAATTTTCGGAACTGATTTCATCAATGGCTACGCAAAGCTTTTGACGAATGAGGTAGGTAATAAAATGTTCCTGAGCTGGATTAATCGAATTCGTTTGCCAAAGAATTCCAATATGCTGCAGGAAAGGAAAGATGATTTTGGTTACGGTTTCCTCCATACCAAATGCCATCTTGTTCGAGTTTAACTGCTGGTTAAAACTATCTTCATCAAGTTCAAGCATGGAAAGTACAAGCCCTTGGATGTGCGAGAAGTATTGAATTTTGGTCTGGGTTAATTTTTTTACCTCAGAACTCAATTCTTCCTGTTGTAGAAGGGCAATGCGGCTTATTTTAAAACCGTTTTCATACAAAATTGCCACATTCAACAGGTACTTCAGTTCTTCCTGACTATACAATCGGATGTTGGTATCGGTCCTTTGTGGCTTCAACAATCCATAACGCTGCTCCCAAATTCGAAGTGTGTGCGGTTTGATCCGGGTAAGCTGACCAAGGTCGCGAATGGTGAAGGTGGTATTCATTTCCGATTTGTAACCAAAGCCCAAAAATTGAACTTACACCCATCAAACAATGTTAGGGTGAATTGGTTTTAAGAAATGTTTAATTTATGTTTCCTTAAGATTAAAAAATCGATTGAAGCATGAAAAAAGTTAGTTGCAATAAGAATGTGATGGCAGCAACTTTGTTTTTCCGGCTAAAAGGGAATAGAAATCCATAGGCAAGAATAAGTGCGGAAACTGCAGCCCAACCGTAATAATTTCGAACAGGAATATTGCCGTTTTCCCAATTCCAAAAACCAAGCCTGATGGCGGTTGGTTCAATGAAATAATCCAGAAGTACGAGCAGGAAAATACCCGTCAGGTATTTAATCCATGAGTTTGTTGGAAGATAGTCGATGATGGATATGGTGCAGTAGGCAACCAAAAACCAGTTTAAACCAATAAGCAGTGGGGTGCTAAAAATTTTTAGGCCCAGAACCTCACCATAACTATAGTTGCCAAAAATCCACCCGGTGTTAACACCGATGATTTCGGCTGCAAGTCCGCTTAGAAATGTAAAAGCCATGAACCCGAAAAAGCGTGCATTAAATTCTGCCTGGAATTTTACGACCAACAGCGTACTTAGAATTATATTGATTGGGACAAAGTCTAGGGCAATTGAATAGACCAGGCCGCTTGAAAAGTTCAAAAGTAGAAACCCAGTCAAATGAAATAAGACCAAAATCGAGATCGCCAGTTTTTCGCTCATATTCAGAATAGCGGTCTTTTTGATTTTCCTGCTGTTCATTCAGGCCAAAGGTTTTTATTGTTCTTTCGGAATATGGCAAAGGAATAAAATCCCCATTGTTTTAAAAACTATCTTCTAGCCAAGCCTGATTTTTGTTTGAGATTATTCTGAATACCAGACCTTAAAATCAGGTTTAATTTTTCTGATAGTCCTCTAGACCAAAGGATTCAAATCTGAAAGCACTGTAATTTCTTTAAAAAACCTGATTTTTTTTAAATTTAGGTTTGTTCCTTAATACTCTGCCTTTAGTTTTGCGCTTGCAACAGTGTTTCTGTTTATAGAATTCAAAGCGATATGAATCAACGACTTACAAGTCAATTCGTAAGATTTTCCTTCTCGCTCCTCTTTTCGTTGGGGCTTGCGGCCTCTGGTTTTGGCCAGGCTGACACCAGTTCTAAGGCTGTTTCCGCTGCTCCGGCAGGTGCAACAGCAGCAGCTTCTGCTGCCGGAAGCGGTGATCCTGCAGCTGGAGAAGGCATTTTCAAGGCAAATTGCAAAAGCTGTCATGCCATCGGCGAGCAGGTTGTAGGACCAGCATTAAAAGATGCGCACAAACGCTGGCCAAGTAAAGCTGCCATGGCAGCATTTATAAAATATCCACAAAAAACTATTGATGGTGGCAATGCTTACGCCAAAGGTCTATATGACAAGTATAAGCAGTACATGCCCAACCATGATTTCCTGAAGGACTCTGATATAGATAATGTTATCGCATATATCGTAAGAGAAAGTGAAAATCCAACGGCTGCTGCGCCTGTAGCTGGGACCGATGCG
>CANETC010000097.1 GCA_947441055.1 Cytophagaceae bacterium
GATCGATACCCACTTCCAGTTCTGATTTCAAAAACGAACTGTGCCAACGATGCGGATGAATAAGTAAATGCATCAGTTCTGGCTTGGTTTTTCCAGCTTCTATTTTGTCCCAGAAATGGCGGTAAGAAGAAAATACATCCGAAACATAAACAGGTTTCCATTTTGGAATGATGTCGTTATACACTTCTGCTGAAACACCGCATGAAGATAATAAATCTGGATACCGGGTAAACAGTTCATAATTGAATCGATAGCCGGATTTGAAAAGACCACTTTCTCCGTGCGCACAAACCGTTTCTGGAAAAAATCCGTCTTTTTTAAATCGACTTACTTCTTTGGCAAATAGTGTTTTTGCGCTTTCAAAATCTCCCCTGCAACGGTCTATACATTCATGATGAAATCCAACTTCATGGCCCAAGGCTTGCACTTCTTTGAAAACCTGTGGATCGTAGCACTCTTTGCGTGAATGGAAATAAAAAGTGCATGGAATTCCAATTTGATGAGCCTTGTGAGCAAAATCGAGATGATGGGTCAAATCACGCTCCACATCACAGCGAACAACCGCCAGATTTTTTGCCTGAGAAATATCCATATCAAGCAAATCTTTCATTCGGACAAACTCCTTTTGCGTTTTCAGCAATTGAAGGGTTTCAAACAATTTTGCCAGGTCGTACATGAATGAAAAATTCAAAAAGAGTGATAAAGGATTCCTGCTCAAAATGAAAAAAAGCAGATTGGCAATACTACAATCTTTTTAAAATCGGCGGACTAAATCCAAGGGGAAATTTCGCCAGACATCCTATAAAACGCGCAAGGGCAGAAATCCAACAGGCCGAAATCCCCCTAAAAAAAATCCGGTAAATGCAGGATTTCAAATGATTTGGGGCTACCGGTTATGGCTACTACATCAAAACGAATAAATCCGGAGAAGCCGGTTTGTTCCAGATACAAATCTGCGGCCCTGTGCAAATGCCCCGCCTTTTTGCCATCCACAAAACTTTCGGGATGACCGAACTGGCTGTTTTTTCGCACCTTCACTTCTACAAAAACGAGGGTGAGGTCGTCCATACAAAGGATATCAACCTCGGAACGACCCAACCGAAGGTTCCGGTGGACAATGGTAAAACCCTTTTGTGCTTCCAGGTAATGAGCGGCAGTTTCCTCTCCCCAATTGCCGGTTTCTGAATTGTGGGTTTTCCCCATGGCTTCAGGCCAAAAAATTAACGCATGAATGAGGGCATTTTACCCTGCATTCCACTAACCTTCTTCATCATTTTGCGCATTTCCTCAAACTGTTTAATCATATTATTAACCGCCTGAAGATTGGTGCCGCTTCCGTTGGCAATACGCTTGCGCCTGTTGCCCACGATGATGTCCGGATTGGCTCTTTCCTTCGGTGTCATAGATTGAATCATGGCAATCACAGGCTTAAAAGCATTGTCGTCGATTTCCACATCCTTCATCATCTTACCTACACCGGGAATCATCGAAACCACATCTTTGAAATTCCCCATTTTCTGAATTTGCTGAATCTGGGAAAGGAAATCATCGTAATCAAACTTGTTCTTTCTGATTTTCTGGTTGATGCGCCTGGCTTCCTCTTCATCAAAAACCTGCTGGGCTCTTTCTACCAATGAAATCACATCGCCCATGCCCAAAATACGCTGGGCCATTCTGTCAGGGTGAAATGCATCCACACCATCGAGTTTTTCGGAAGTACCGATAAATTTAATCGGCTTCTCCACCACCGCACGAATTGAAAGTGCCGCACCACCACGGGAGTCGCCATCCAGTTTGGTAAGCACAACTCCATCAAAATCAATGCGCTCGTTGAAGGTCTTCGCAGTGTTTACAGCATCTTGACCTGTCATGGCATCCACCACAAAGAGGGTTTCGGAAGGATTGATGGCGCGTTTGATGTTTTCAATCTCCTGCATCATTTCCTCGTCCACCGCCAGGCGACCAGCTGTATCCACAACCACCACTTTTTTGTGGGTCTGACGGGCATGCTCAATTCCTTTTCTGGCTATTTCAATTGGATCCTTGCTTTCTGGCATTGAGAATACTTCGACTCCAGCTTGGGCACCAACTACTTTCAACTGCTCTACGGCAGCAGGACGATACACATCACAAGCAACAAGCAAGACCTGTTTGCCCTGCTTTTTCAGCATGGCACCGAGTTTACCGGTAAAAGTAGTTTTACCTGAACCCTGCAAACCCGACATCAAAATCACGGCAGGATCGCCACGCAGATTCATGTCAGCCTTGGTGCTGCCCATCAGGCGGGTCAGTTCGTCATAGACAATTTTGGTGAGGAGCTCCCCTGGTTTTACCGAGATCAACACCTCCTGACCCAGCGCTTCTTTCAGGATATTTTCGGTGACCGATTTGGCTACCTTGAAATTCACATCGGCGTCAATGAGCACCTTGCGAATTTCTTTCACTGTAGAGGCTACATTGATTTCGGTAATTCTACCCTGGCCTTTGAGGGTTTTAAAGGCCTTATCGAGTTTATTGCTTAAATTCTCAAACATTTTGCTGTCCTGAAAAGGGCCTGCAAGTTAGTCAATGAAGCCTTTGGAAAAAGAGGAAAATATCCAGACCGAAGGTATGGCCTACTGAAGGAGTTCTTTAACTTTTACCATTGCTTGTATTGCCATTATAACAGAGAATGGTTCAGCCATTTTTGGTGTTATCACTTTCAATAGAGAGGACTTTCGCCATTGCTGGTTTTGTCAGCAATGATTCGAAGGATTTTCGCCATTGTTGGTGTTTTCACCAACAATAAAGAGGACATTAAAAGAACTGCTTGCAGCCAAAAGCATTCGATGAAAATGACGGCCAGATTTTTATTTAACCACATCTAGAGGCAAAGAAATTTGACCGTTTTTGCTAGTGAAAACACCAGCAAAGGCGAAAAAAAATCCCACACAGCACGGAGTGAAATAGTCCATTCCAAAAACCAAACTCTTTTACCTTTGCACCATGGTCCGCAATACAAAGTCTTATCTTTCCAAACTGGAAGACCTCGTGTCAGAGGGCGGCTATGTGGTTCGCTACGAACGCGGCAATTTCAAATCAGGATATTGCGTATTGAAGGAAAACCGTTTGGTGCTGATCAACAATTTCCTTCCCTTGGATGGGCGCATCAGCACCATGACTGAGCTGGCAGTTTTTCTGCCGCTCGAAGAAGGGAAAATGTCTGATAAAAGCCTGAAAATGCTTGCGGAAATCCGTCTTGAAAAAGGCCCTTCTCAAGGGGAAATCTCATTCGAAAAACTGGAAAACGAATGATGAAAATTACCTTCCTCGGCACCGGTACCTCTCAGGGAGTACCCATGATTGGCTGCAGTTGTGAGGCCTGCCGCTCACTTGATTTCCGCGACAAACGCCTGCGGACTTCGATTTTGGTTGAAACAGATGATGCCAGCATCGTGGTAGATGCCGGTCCGGATTTCCGGCAGCAAATGCTCCGCCAGAACCAAACCCGCTTGGATGCATTGCTTATCACCCACGAACACAAAGACCATGTGGCCGGTCTCGATGATGTGCGGGCCTTTAATTTTCTGCAGGAAAAATCAATGCCGGTATATGCCCTGCCCCGTGTGCTTAATCAGTTGCGGATAGAATTTGCCTATGCTTTTGCCGAAAAAAAATATCCGGGTGTCCCAAAAATTGAGCTTTTGCCGATGGAGGGCGGTCAAACCGTTTTCTTTGGAAAGTTGGAAGTAAAAGCAATTCATGTGATGCACGCCCGGCTGCCCATTCTGGGTTACCGATTCGGAAATTTCTCCTACATTACCGATGCCAACCACCTCGATGCAACAGCCATGGAGGCCATAAAGGGCAGCGAAGTGCTGGTGCTCAATGCACTTCAAAAAGAAGAACACATTTCTCATTTTACCTTAGACCAAGCCGTGGAAGTCGCCAAAGCAAGCGGGGTTCCAAAGGTATATTTTATCCACATGAGCCACCGAATGGGTCGGCATGCCCTCATTCAAAAAGAATTGCCCGAGGGCGTTCATCTTGCATGGGATGGACTTCAGGTAAAAATTTAGGCATTGAATTGTTGCGGAGGCTTCGGATATTTCAACTTGTGGATTAGAAATTAAGCAGTTTGATGTGGAGTCGGATTTTTCCACCTGATGCTGAGAAATTAAGATCGAAAAGATTTTCTCATTGGTTTGGATTCCGGTAATAATGTAATTACTATTCAACACCAAATCAGGTCGCTTATGGAACTTTCGGTTATCAAAATAGGAAATTCAAAAGGGATAATACTTTCGAGAATGATTCTCGATAAATATCAAATCAGCGATAAGATTGAACTCATTCTTGAAAAGGGTTATATCATATTAAAGCCCAAAGTTGAAACCAGAAAAAACTGGGATAAAGCTTTTCACAAAATGCATGAAAACGGCGACGACAAGTTGTTGATGGATGATGTTTTTGAGGATGAAAAATTTGAAGAATGGAGCAAATAAATCGGCACTACATTGTTCTGGCAAATCTTGATGTGATTTAGGTTGTATCAGTCCTCTTTACCCTTGGCAACTTTGCTTTAATCGCACGACCCACGAAAAATCTCTTCTCATCTTTTCCCACCCAAGCCGTACTTTTGCAGCATGAACTTCTGGAAAAACCTCGAAACCGAAACGCAGTGGAAAGAAATCATCGAACAATCTAGGCAGCAGCCTGTTCTGGTTTTTAAGCACAGCACCCGATGTTCCATCAGCGTGATGGCCCTCGACCGCATCAACCGCAGCTGGAAACCTGAAAATGGAAACTCGATTTCTGCCTGGTATCTAGATTTGCTGAACTACCGCGAGATATCCAACCAAATTGCAGCAGACACTGGCGTTGAACACCAGTCGCCGCAGTTACTGATGATTAAGGACGGTAAGTGTGTAAAATCAGAAACACACCAGGCAATCAGGCTGGAGGAATTCATCGGTCAGTAAGGACTTTGATTGATGCGCTTTGCATCGGGAAATTTTCTACTAGTGTATGTTTATTGGTTTCTGAATCTAGATTGAAAATCCGTAACTCCAGGGCTAGTGAGCCCTAAAACAATTCAAAATTCCATTCAGCAAAATTTCCCTATTTTTGAGTCAAAGGATTTGAATGGTCGCACATAAGAAACATATCAAGCCGGAGATCCGGAAGTTTAAAAGCTTTCTAATGAATCACTTCGGGAAGCGATTTTCAGGTTTGGTATTATTTGGTTCACATGCAAGAAATCAGGCCAGGCCAGATTCTGATGTCGATTTGTTGTTGATTTTGAAGGATAAAATGCCCGAAAATGAAGAGTACAGGGAAGTTCTTCCCATAATTTCAAACTTTTTGCTGGAAACTGGGCTGCTTCTCAGCCTGATTATCAAAACAGAATCAGAGTTGGAAAATCAAAAAGAAGGCTTGCTTAAAACAATTTCCAGCGAAGGCATCCGGATATGAAGCCCGAGGTCTTAAGATTGCTGGAAAAAGCTGCCGATTGTCTGGAAAGTGCGGGATTCAATCTGGAAAATGGTTTTCTAGATGCAGCAGTGAATCGTTCCTATTATGCTGTTTTCGACGCAGTTACAGCCATGCTTTTGCTTAAAGATATTACTGTTAAATCACACAGTGGAGCCATTCAGCAATTTTCACTTCATTTCATTAAAACAGGTCTGTTTGAAAAGGGGCTGCAGGAATCTCTGATTTTTTGCTTTCAAAAAAGACAAACCGGTGATTACGATTTGTATTCGGAAATCAATAAGGAAGATGCATATCTGTGCTTCTCACTGGCAAAGGAATTTGTCTCTGTTGCTGAAAACTGGATTTACAGCCAGAATAAATAGCCTGATTACCAGTACTCCTTTCTGCGGATAATCAGAATCTCTTGGAATTCAGGTACAGATTTCCCGATAAATACAAAATACGCCTTAGGGCATCATCACTTTTTCGCTACCACCAAAAACTAAACACTCAAAAATTAAAACGAATTTCCTGCACAAGATCCGGGTGCAGACTTTTGGAAACCGGACAAGTAAGAGCAACCTTTTTGATCATTTCAATTTGATGCGCACTTGCCACAGGATTTGGCCAGTGAAAATCAATTTCAATCCGGCCAATGCGCCGGGGATTTGATTCCATGTGCTTTACAATGCTGGACGAAAGCCCCTCCAAATTTATTCCTTCTCGCTCTGCATAAATACCCATGAGGGTCATCATGCAGGATGAAAGCGCCGCACAAACTGTGTCTGTCGGAGAAAAAGCCTCTCCCCTCCCATTGTTATCAAGTGGTGCATCGGTGATGAAATTTTCGCCCGAGGCTGTGTGCTCCAACTTGGTGCGGAGCTGACCGAGGTATTGACCAGTAGCGGTAGACATGTTCTTGGATTTGGTGGAATCTATGCAGACTTTTGTTTGCAAGAATAGTGCATGAAAAGGATATTCCACAGCCTGCTTTTTTTAACCTTCCTGATTCCCTTTTCCATCAAGGCGCAATCAGATGAGCGCGGCTATACGGAGGAAGTTGTGTACGGCATAAATTTTAATACCAATGCCGGAATGATTGGCGGTGGAATGCTGCGGTTTTCACGGGCAAAAGGTCCAAAACAATACGAAGGCCTGTATTTCGAACTGGTGAATGTAAAAGACTCGAAGGAATACAAAGTAAGAACCGTTGACAGCAAAGCCTTTATTCCTTACAAAACACATTACCTGATTGCTTTTCGACCTTCCTATGTGCGGGAGTTTGTGCTGTTCCGAAAAGCGGCTGAGGAAGGAATTTTCGTCAATCTGCTTACCGGAATCGGCCCAAGTATAGGCATGCGAAAATCCTATTTTGTGTATTACGACGAAAGCGGAAATGGAGACCTCGTAAGCCGGCCCTATGAACAGGGAATGGACATTACCCGCATTAGTCAGAATGGTTTGTTTTCGGATGGTCTCGGCAGCATGAAGTACGCAGCCGGCATTCATGCGCGACTGGCCCTAAGTCTGGAATTCGGGCAACTTAAAAGCTCTGTAGCCGGACTTGAAATTGGTTTTCTTGCCGAAAAATATACCGGAAAACAGCAGATAATGGCCTACAAACCCAGTGAATCTTTTTTCACTTCGGCCTACATAACCTTGTATTTCGGTAGGAAATATTAATCGGTTTCGGCTAGCATTCCTGCCATCTCAATGCCATTGCGAATGCAATCTGAAAGTGCAACTCCCGCTTTCCAGTTTGCCAGAAAAAAAATGCCGGAAGGCGTATTTGATTCAAGCCATTCCACCACATTTCTTCTGTCCACATCGTATTGAGGAATGGCCTCTTTCCAGATTTTAATGTTGGGAAATGATTCGGCCTTCCGGCCATACAAGCCAGGATTTTCCGCCTGCAAAACATCCTTAATTTCAAACTCCGACATTCCTGCAACTCCTCGTTGCAAAGCACCACCAAAAAACCCTGCCAGCAAGTGAACATCTACCGGAGCACGATTTGAAAAAATAGAGGATGTCCAGATGGCCCCTGCAGACTTAAATCCTGCCGCTGCGGGCACAAGTCCACCAAAACCTTGAAACTCTTTTTTATTGGTTTTACGAAAGGTCATGTGCGCCACTGCCATAGGATTATAACGGATTTCTGAGAGCTTTAGGCCCATTTCCACAAACCCAGAGTCATGCAAAACCTTGGCTGCCTGTGGTGCCGGCATACAAAAAATCACCTTGTCGAATCGCTGGATTTGAACGGAGCCTTCGGCACTTACCAGCGTGCAAAGCCAGCCAGAATCTGTCTTTTCAAGCGATTTTAATTCTGTTCTGAGTTTAAGATTTTTGCCAAGTGCATTGGCCAGTCCAGCACTCAGACTTTGCATTCCATTTTTAAAATTCAGGGTTTTGGGCCGCGCTCCATCGCCAGATTTCATGAGTCCACGCAAAACAGAGCCATGCTCATTTTCCATCCGGGCAAGGGAAGCAAAGGCATCCTTGACCAGCAATTTTTCCGGGTCTGCCGCATGAATTCCATATTGAACCGGCATGGCCAGCCAGTTCAAAGCAGCCTCGCCAAACCTCCTTCGCACAAAGGCAGCAAAACTCTCATTGGCATTTTCGCCGGCAGGCACATTGCGCTCCTTCCAGATCCGGAGTTTATCCCAAATGGTAAGCAAAGGAGAAAAAGCAAGGGATAGCGGGTGATTTGAAAGCCCGTAAAAACGGCCATTGCGAAAAATGAAGCGCTTCGAACTTTGGGCTTCCGGAAAAATAATTTCCTCTGAAAGTCCCAGCCGATGAAGAAAATCCATCACCACTTGGTCGGCAAGCAGGGTATTGGGGCCGATATCCAGTAAAAACCCCTCTTTATGAATGGTGGAGATTTTTCCACCGGCAATTTCCGACGGATCTACAATCTGAAATTCAATCCCTTTTTCCTGAAGACTAAACCCAAGGGCCAGCCCCGAAATTCCCGCACCGGCAATGAGTATCACAATCCCAGATTTTGTTTTTTCCAATGACTCAGAATAATCCCTCCCGCCATGGCCGCATTCAAGGATTCGGCTTTACCGAAAGCGGGCACCGAAAGGCGCTTTGCCGGTTCTTTCAACCAGATTTCCGAGAGCCCGGCCGCTTCATTTCCAATCAGAAGTGCCGCTTTTTGGGGGAAAGAAAAAGTGTACAAATTCTGCCCATCCATATCGGCGGAAACCAAAATTCTGTCGGAAGACAAGAGCACATCCGGAACTGAAATTACCTGTTTTACCCGTAAAAAAGAACCCATACTCGCCGCAATTACTTTGGGATTATACCAATCCACACAATTGCCCATACAAACCAGCGAATATAGTCCAAACCAATCAGCAAGGCGGATTAGCGTGCCCAAATTTCCCGGGTCGGAAATATTTTCCAGCACCAGCCAAAGCGGTGCATCAAAGGGCGCCTTTTTTAGAGGTGCCCGCTGCTCGGCCACCAAAAGAGCGGCATTGTTGCTTTGAAAATTGCCGGTTTTGGCGAGCATTTCTTCCGAGCAAATCAATATTTCAGGAATGTTTGAAGAATTAATGAATTTATTCTTCTTCAGAAATGCGTCTGTGCAAACCAAAGTTTGGCAGGGCCAGTCAGCCCGAATTGTCTCCAAAACGGCCTTTGCGCCTTCTACGAGGAAAAGTCCTCCTTCCTCCCTTTCCTTTTTTAGCCGTAGTGCCCTGATTTGTTTCGCTCTTGCCTGAGTCAATACATTCATTTCCGATTACTTTTGAGGCCGAAGATATTTCCAATTTTTCAGCAAAGGGATTACCGGCTTGAATAAACAGAGAACCATACCGGCGGAAAGAAAAGGATTTTTCCTTCTTTTCCTTTGCCTATCAGTGGTTTGGCTGCAGGGCTGCATCACTGCGCCTTTTCTCAAAAAGGATCAGAAACTTTTAATCGGCCAAAGTGTTCGAGGCAACAAGCTGGTGCACAAAGATGAGCTTCAGCTGGTTTTCAGACAAAAAGCAAACAGAAAAATCCTGGGGTTGACCCCTTATCTGGGATTTTATTTTTTCGGAAAAAGCATCCGGGACACCAGCCGAATTCGAAGGACCATCCGAAAAAAGGAGGCAAAATACGACCGTAAAATTGCTGCACTTCCTCCCGGCTCTTTCAAGGATTCACTTGCCTTGGAATCAAAAAAGGAAAGCAAATGCAAAAAGGACTACCTCAATTTGTATGAAGGGAACTGGTGGATGCGGGTTGTAGGCGAACCACCGGCAATTTACGACAGCAGCATGGCAAGAGAAACGAAAGGAGAAATCCAAAAGCTCCTGTTCAACAATGGATTTTTCGACAATTCTGTCCGCATTCAGGAGGATACTTTCATCGGTGGCAATGTGGTGGTGCGGTATATGATTCAGGAAAATCAGCGACATAAATTCCGTCGGGTGAAATATGTAAGTGATGACTACAGGCTCAATCGACTCATCGACAGCGCCCACAATGGCCTAATGGTAAAACCTAGTCAGCCTTATAGCAAAGATGCCATTTCAAACGACAGAGAATACCTTGAAAAGTATTTCCGCGACCGAGGATACTTCACTTTTAGCCGGGCCTATATCAATGTTTTGGTGGATACCTTTCCTGCAATGCCCGAAACCAAGGAGGATAGCCTACTTTTTACAAGCAAACCAGACCTTTTTCAAAGAGATGGTGTTGACTTAACCTTTACCATCCTGAACCCCGAAGATGGCCGGCATAAAGCGTATGTAATTGAGGAAGTCGATTTCAAACTCAACGAGTCTGACTCTTCTTACGGCGTTTACACCGACACCACCTACAATGGAATCCACTACAAATTTGAAAGCCGAAAACGATACAGCCTAGGCATCCTCGAC
>CANETC010000098.1 GCA_947441055.1 Cytophagaceae bacterium
TTGAATTCCATTTTTTGAGCATTCAAAGAGAATTGATTCAAGCGCAGAAAACTGCAGACTATCGTGTGGATTATGCCCTGCAAAATGGGCCTTGAACCGAGCCTGTGCCTGAAAATTCATTGCCTTTTTTTCAACAACACTGAGATTTTCGTCTGTTGGAGCAAAGCCATTTTCCTCGAGTTTAAATGGACTGGTTTTTTTCCAGGCCGCCAGGCTGAAAAATTGTCCTGCATACGGAAAAAATGTTGCGCCTACCCACCAGCGGATGTATTCACTAGGTAGTTTTTTGTTGCTTATTTTTTCTGGTCTCAGGATTCCCGACCAAAAATAATCATCGAGTTCGTGGCCTAAAAGCAGTGCATTTCCTTGTGCAGAAAAAGAGTGGGGATCGAAAGGAAGAATCAGAATCTCAGGTTTTTGTCCTGATGAAAGCAGTTGCTTCAGTTTTAATTCTGTGAGAAAATAATATTCGGAAGTGGATGCCAGATTGTAACTACCGGGTATAAAATCCGGGTTTATTCCAAGCATTGGATGAGAATCCCCCATAATCCAGATTTTGGCGGATTTGTTTTTCGGCATTTCCAACAGAACCATTTTTTGCCGTTGAAGGCTGCCTGCGCTCAGTATGTTTACATACAAAATCCACGAAAGGGCATGAGCCAGCAAAAAGAGCATCAAAATCCAAACCCAATTCTTGTAACTGTATTTCTTCATCAGAATTGGAAATAGATAAAGTCGCCCCCTTTAAAATGGCCGAACCACAGAAATACCATGATGGCCGCGGTAAAAAGGAAAGCGGAATTTTTAAATGATAGATTCTGAAACCGGTACGCAATTTCGTCTGCCTTGAATTTTTCACTGATTTTCAAAAGTGTGATTCCCAAAAGTGCCACAGCCATTTCGCTGGAAGAATGAAAAAGATTGAAGGAATTGAGCGTCCAATCCGGCAAAGAGATTAATTTTCTTGCAAGCAATTCGGCTTCATCAAGATTGTTTACACGAAAAAAAAACCAGCCCATGAAAACCCAGATGAGGGTGGAAATTTTCGACAAAGCTGGACCAGCTTGAAATGATTTTCTGAATAACCTTTGAAAGACCAGGCCTATTCCATGCCAAACACCCCAGGCAAGAAAAGTCCAGTTAGCGCCATGCCAGAGGCCACTAACGGCAAAAACCAGCATGATGTTGAAAGCCATCTGAAGGTTGCCTTTATGCCCGCCGCCCAAAGGCTGATACAGATAATCGCGAAACCAGCCGGAGAGTGAAATATGCCAGCGCCTCCAGAAATCACCTAGGTCTTTTGCTGAATATGGACTTCGGAAATTCTGCATCAGGTTAATGCCAAAAAAAGAAGCGCAACCTCGGGCAATGTCGCTGTAGCCTGAAAAGTCGCAATAAATTTGAAAGCCAAAAAAGACGGTAGCGAGCAACAATTGCGGGGCTGTGCAAGTTTCACTTTGGTTGTAAGCTGCATCAACATAAACCGCCAACCGGTCGGCAATTAGAATTTTCTTAAAAAATCCAGACAACAAAAGCAGGGCTCCCGGGACGAAGTTTTTTGTCAACTGCGGCTTTTTTAATTGCGACAAAAGGTGCGGGGCTCGTTCAATTGGACCGGCAACCAATTGCGGAAAAAAGGTGATGAATAGCATGTAGTCGGTCCAGGATTTCTCCGCCGGCATTCTATTTCTATACACATCAATCACATAAGACATGGCTTGAAATGTGTAAAAAGAAATTCCCACAGGCAATAAGATTGGCAGCCAGGAAGGCGCTTCGCCGGGGGAGAAAAAAAATGCAGAACCAAGGAAATGGCTGTATTTAAAAAAGCCAAGAACACCTAGATTCGCAAGAATGCTAAGACTAAGTAGTGCCAACCTATTTTGCTTTTTTTGTGTTTGCCCGATTCCGATGGCGGCCAGATAATCCACAGAGGCTGTTGCCAATAACAGTAGGAGATAAGTCCATTTCCAATAGCCATAAAAGAACAGGCTTGCTCCTAGTAGGAGAAGCTGCTTTTGTTTGGTTCCCTTCAAGAGCCAAAACAGAAGCAATACAATTGCTAGGAAAACAGGAAATTCAAGTGAATTGAACAACATTTCCGGAAAGGCCCATTGTTTACAGGCCGGGGCAAAGTTTACATTTCTTGTCGAAATTCAATCATCATCGCAGATGAAGCGCTAACCACGGAAAATGCTTTCCTTTGCATCCAATGTGGAAAACCCTCCGGAACCTGATCGCGGGAGGCGTGGCATCAAAGATTTTGATCGGCCTCGCCAATATCCTGATTATCAAATTCCTGACCAAGGCTGATTATGCTGCGGTTTCAAATTTCCAGTTTATTCAGACATTGATGTCGGGGCTCGTTTTTTCGCCCTTCCTTCTTTCTTCCGTAATTGGTGGGAATCTTTTCGGTATGCAGAACATGCAGCGACTTTTTTCTGCGCTCAATCTGATTCAAATAATTCTTGTTTTGATTTGCCTCACGGGAGCGCTGGTTTACGGAGAGCAGCTGGCAGAGGATCTTTTTCATAAGCCTCTTTTTTACTATCCCATTATTTTTGGTCTTGTCTCAAGTGTTTTTCTCACTTTTCAAAATATTGTGCTTTCCGGTCATCAGGCGAGTGGCTCTTTTAAGTCTTACAACATTGTAAACATTCTGCGCCCGGTTTTCCTCATCGCTTTGCTGGCTGGGTTTCATTTTGCCGGACTACTAAATTTCACAACGGCTGCATCTGCGTTTTTGCTTTCGTATGTGTTTTCGGTAGCGGGAGAGCTTCCGCTCATTTTGCAGGCCACCCGCATCAAAGGCTTGTTTTTCAGGGTGAAACAGTTTGTCTGGTTTTGGCGCACTTTAAAATATTTGATTCTTTTTTTTCTGGTTCGTGCCACTTTGGATCACATCGCCACATTTATGGTTAGTCGTTATTTCAGTGTGGACGACAATGCCGTTTATGGAGTTGCATTTCGATATTATGCCATGGCAGACCTGATAATTTACACAGCCCATGTGGCTTTCATGAATATTTTCACACTCGAACCGCGGGAAGAAGCCAGGCGGAAGTTTTCCAATTGGATGAAAATAACTGGTTTAGTGTCTGTCGTTTGTTTGTTGATACTTCCTTTTTCAGGTCCGCTGTTTAGCCTTGTAAACGGCTCTCAATATGATCAAGCCTTTCCTGTATTTGTTGCCTTTATGGCTGGAATCACGGTGTACCTTTGCTTTAGCCCAGTAATTTATGGCATTGCAGAACGCAGGTCTTTCAAAACACTTTTTATCTTAAGTTTAGTTGCTTTGGTGGTTCAGCTGTTGCTTACTAGCCTTGCAGCTCAAATGCAAAATCTGGTGCTGATGGCAGTTGCATGCGTTAGCGCAAGGGGAATTATTTATCTTTCATCCCTATTTCTATATTTCCGAAAGGCATGAGCCGGATATTTCATATTCTAGTGTTTCTGGTTTTCCTGCTTAGTTCATTCGATATTTTTTTGAATGTCAACTTAGGAGGCTTTAACATCAGAAGCTGCTATCTGGCGACTTTTCTTTTTATCGCTTTGTATGCCTATGCCTACAAGGATGTTTTAAGATTTCGTTTTCTTGGTGCAGGTGCTTTTTTGGCTTGGTTTGGGTTTTTACTGGTTTTTGTTTGGAATACGCCCTTGCTCAACCGGAACATCGGGTACCTGTTGTGGCTATTTTTTAATTGTCTGGCCTGCTTTGCGGTTTATAAGTTTTCCCAAAAAGAGTCAGCGGAGAAGCTTATCAGGCTTTATGTGCTGAGTTTTTTCTGTCTGGCAATTGCCGGTATTCTTCAGTTTACGCTGTCCCAATTTGGCTTGCATGTGCTTGTGACGATGTGGTGGGATGTGCAAAAGATTGCCCGTGTCAATGCCTTTTCATACGAACCAAGCTATTATGCCAGCTACCTCCTGATTGGGTTTGTGTTTTTATATTTCTCACAGCGAAAAAAGATTTTCTATTTCTCCCGAAAATTCCAGGTGCTCGTTCTCACATTTCTGGTTTTGGCTATTTTCCTCAGCACAAGCAGAATGGGGATTTTGTTTATGCTGGCCATCTTGTTTTATGATTTCATGCGCATGGTCATTAGGGCAGTTTTGACCGCTAGAATATCCCTGATGAATTTTATTATCTCTTTTCTATTGCTGGTTTCTCTTACTGGTGTGATCACCAAAATCCTAATGGATGAAGAGTTGCGGCTTCGTTACCTGGCTGGTACAGGTCTTGAGGCTACCGCAGCACATTCAAGGGATACGCGTGAAGAGCAGATGCTTAATGTTGTGGAAATTTTCAAAAAGAGCCCGATAATCGGATATTCTCTAGGTGGAATTGCACCGAATATCGCCCTAAATAATGGCGTCTTGGCTCGGGATGTGAAAGAAATAAAGGAGTTTGAGGGCTTAAATATTATGCTGGAAGTGCTAGCCGCAAGCGGGATTTTTGGCTTTCTCTTTTTCATTTCCTGGCTGATTCAGATTTTCTATGCTGGTTTTGTTTTGGCCTCAAGGCTTGGCGTTGCCGGGTATCAACGGGAGGCTGTTATTCTGAATTCACTTTGTCTTGCCCTTGCAGCGGAGCTCCTGATTTTAACACTCAGTCAAAACATTCTTAGGCCCTATTTATGGATTCTCATCGGTATGGTGAATGCTGTTTATTTCAGATTCAAGGTATTATTGTATCCGCGAAAGGAGGAAAGTGAATTGCCGCAATTTTCTGAGAACGCTATTTAAATGGAAGAAGGATTGAAACAACTTAAAGTTGCCATTGTGCATGAGTGGTTTGTAAACCATGCCGGCTCTGAAAAAGTCGTGGAAGAACTTCTGCATGTTTTTCCACAGGCTGAATTGTTTTCACTGGTTGATTTTCTTTCGCCAAGTAAGCGTGCATATCTTGGAAACCGGCCTGTAAAAACCAGTTTCATTCAGAATTTGCCATTTAGCCGCGGGCATTTCAGGAAGTATTTTCCTTTGTTTCCTCTGGCTGTTGAATCTCATGATCTTCGTGGATTTGACCTCATTATTTCCAGCTCACACATGGTCTCCAAAGGGCTGCTTTGCCGACAAGATCAACTTCACATCAGTTATTGCCATAGTCCATGTCGCTTTGCCTGGGACTTATACCACCAATACCTCGAAGAGGCCGGACTCAGAAGCGGAATCGGTGGATTTCTTGCACAATATTTTCTTCATAGGTTACGAAGCTGGGACATTATCAGCCTTAATCGGGTAGGACATTTTATTGCCAATTCAGCCTTTATCGGTAAGCGGATAAGTCATGTTTACAGAAGAGAATCTGAAGTCGTTTTTCCGCCTGTGGATACAGAGCGGTTCAAATGTGTGGAGGATAAAAAGGATTATTTCTTCGCCGCTAGCCGTCTGGTTCCTTATAAGAAAATGGACATCATTGTGGAAGCCTTCAACCGGATGCCAGATAAGAAATTAATCGTTTGTGGTTCCGGGCCGGATACAGGAAACATTCAGGCAAGGGCAGCTTCCAATGTTCAATTTAGAAAGGAAAGCAGCGATCTGGAATTTGTTGAATTAATGGCTTCCGCCAAAGCACTGGTTTTTGCAGCGGAGGAAGATTTTGGAATCACAATGGCAGAAGCCATTTCTTGCGGTACGCCTGTAATCGCTTTTGGAAAAGGCGGGGCTGCTGAAATAGTGGAGGAAGGAAAATCGGGTTTCTTGTTTTTCGAACAAACGCCAGATTCCATCATCAAGGCGGTAAATAGGTATGAGTCTGAAGGACTTGATTGGAATGCCTTTCAGATTTCAGAATCTGCCAAACGGTTTTCGCGACAGCGTTTCAGGGAGGAAATTTCCAGCATTGTGTCCCGCAAATGGAAGGAATCAAAACGCTGATATCGCGCCTGATTGCCTTGCAGCTTGGAAGCAGAATTGCACTGCTTGCTTGCATGCTTTGGGTTTTTAGTCTGCCATTTTCTATGGCCCAGCAAACAAGATTCACCTCTATTTTTCTTTTCAGCATTCTGGGCGGATTTTTGATAAAAGTGCTGACAGAAGGGTTTGATCCATGGCGGGTTCCATTCCGTGCGGTTCGTCTGATTTTACCACTTGGACTTATTGCTCTTTTGCCTTTGCTTCATTTTGTGCCAACTGGCAACAACACAAGGGAGCTTTTGCTGAATGCCCCACTGTTCTTGGCTCCATATATCCTGTTTTACATTTCCCGGGACTGGCCGAAATGGTACCCCAAAGCAATTGTCTTTACCCTTGCATTTTCATTTGTTCTTTTAACGGGCTTTCTGTTGATGAAAGGTCCCAATACTGTTTGGTTTTCAGTACGGAGTGAAACTGAGTTGCCGGATATTTTTCTCCTTGCCCGCCCCCAAATGGGCTTTTTGGCAGGGATTCTTTTTTTTATGTGCAGGCAGCAATTCTACTTTCTTCAAAAGCCGGTTCTTTCTGCAATTTCTTTTGGTCTTACAATTCTGCTTCTCTTTTGGATCCTTTCGAAAATTGCCCTTCTGGCCTTCATTTCGGCAGTTTTCCTTTGTTGGGTGATTGCCAGTAAATCAAAGCCATGGTTGTTTGCTTCTCAAATCACCCTCCTGTCAGTTGGTGTTTTATTGGTGTTCTGGAAATTGATGAGTTCCGGACTTGTAACGGAAGCACTTAGCCGCGATGGTCTTTCTTTCGAGAAATATCCCAAAGCCTATGTAAACAGCATCAACAGTAGAGTTGTGCTATGGCGGGCTTCCTTTGATTTGGTTTCCAGACCCGAAAATCTCATTACCGGAATTTCATCAGAGAAGCTCGTAAAAGAACTCGATTTTGCCGTTGGGAAATACAATCCATATTTACAAACACGGCACCTGAATCCACACAATCAGTTCTTGTATCTTTTGTTGATGTATGGGGTTCTTGGGATGATTTGCTGGATCTATTTTTGGTCTTCTATTCTGAAGGCAATTCGGAAATTCCCGGTTTTAATTTCAATGTGGTGCTTCGTGTTTCTTTGTTCCATAACAGAAATTTTTCTGGACAGGGAATTCGGAACCCAAATGTATTTGTTGATGATTTTTTGGAGTGTCCGGGTTTTGCCGGACATCTTACCTGCAAGTCCGGCCGAAAATGGATAACACCTTATGGTATTCTTTTTTGCCCCTCTTGCCGCTGCTTATTGGGTTTTACTTGCATCTATTGCTGGGATACAAAACAGGAGGTGTTTCAAAACCAGCCATTTTTTATCTTTTTCTGTTGGGCATTTATCTCGTTTATGTACCCATTACAGATCGTTTGCTTGGGATCAATTCGTTTTTTGGATTTCAATTGCCGTTTGGGAAGGCCATTGATACCCGAATCGCAATCATTTATTCCTTGGTAATATTCTCCTTCTCAATGGGCAGTTTGTTGCCTGCTCTGTTTTTTAGAAGAAATTCCGCGTCCATCAGGGGATTAAATGGCATAGAAAAATCAGACAGATTCAGGAAATTGCTTTACGGCTGGCAGATTATAGTCTGGGGATTTTTTTTCTTCAATCTCAGTGCATCCGGAATTTCGATTTTGGGTGTTTTTGACCCATATAACGGCAGTGAACAAGCCATACTTTTCTCCGCAGCATTTCGCTTTCCATTACTGGATTTGTGCACTTTATCAATACCGGTTTGTTTGTTTTTACTTCTTCAATCAGGAAGAAAGCTGGGTGTTCTTTGGTGGGTTTTCCTAATTTTTTGGTTGGTAATCAGTATTTTAGGGGGCTGGAGATTCCGGGTGATTTTATTTGTATTGTTTCTCGTTTTCTGGCAGCTGTCCACCGCTTATCGCTGGAAGGTTTTGCTGTCTTCTGCCATCATTATCAGTCTGGTTTTGGCGTGGCTTACCCTAAACCGAATGGCCATTGCAAAGCGTCAGTTTGACCTCATCACCTTCGACATTACCCAATTTGATCCCGCCCTTTTTAACAATGAATTTTCCAACAGCAGAACTTTTCGCGCAACTCTTACTGCGCCAGGAGCGGATTTGGCCCCTGGTTTAAATGGATGGATAAAAACGGATAATTCTACAAAACCATGGATTCTCGAAATTTCAAAGTCTTGGATACCTGCTGGCTGGCCGTGGAATCCCAATCCAGCACTTAGCCAGCCAGAAGAATTTTACCTTTTGTTTGGTCTTTTTGGAATGTCATTGGCGATGCTATTGATTGGAATCTGGACTGGATTTCTTGGATTGATTGGAGGAAACAAACTTTCGGATGCATTTCAGATTGTAGGTACGGGTCTGCTATTTCAGTGGATTAGTCGTGGATATTTTCTTTTTCAGTTAAAGATTAGTGTAATCTGTTTATTGCCATTTTTGCTGTTGTGGATACTGAAGCCATATTTGTCTGGAAAAATCAATGAAAACGCGGCTTGACCTTTACAACAATTCCTGGTATGATCCGGGCGGTGGGCGATTGAAACGCTTGTTGTGGTATTTTGTAAACCACCTGATTTTCAATCATGGCCTACTCCCAATCAATGGATTAAAGATTTCCATTTTGCGACTTTTTGGTGCAAGGCTGGGTAAAGGAATTGTTTTAAAGCCTTCCGTCAACATTAAATATCCTTGGCGTTTGAGCATTGGTGATTATGTGTGGATAGGAGAGGGCGTTTGGATCGACAATTTGGGACAGGTTGAAATTGGCGCACACGCATGTTTATCCCAAGGTTGTCTTTTGATTTCTGGCAACCATAATTATCGCTCCGAAAAATTTGATTTGCTTGTGGGCGATATTGCCCTCGAGGAAGGTGTTTGGATTGGAACCAAGGCCGTGGTTTGTGGAGGTGTTCGGGCTGGCTCACATGCTGTCTTGTCCGCCGGAAGTGTGGCCTCTTCCAATCTTGAATCTTGGATGATTTACCGTGGAAATCCTGCAATACCCGTTCGAAAGCGACAAATAAATGCCAATCATTGAAACATTGCCGGCAAGGGAATATTCCTTTACTGTTGTAACAGTTTGCTACAACAATGCCGAAACAATCAGGCAAACCATCGAATCAGTCCTTTCCCAAACCTGGAAAAAAACGGAATATTGGGTAATAGATGGTGGCTCGAATGATGGAACCATCGATATTTTAAAAGAATTTGGTGACAGAGTAAATTGGATTTCTGAGCCAGATAAAGGGCTTTATTATGCCATGAACAAAGGCTGGGAGAAGGCCAATAGTGAATATGTTGGATTTCTGAATGCGGATGATTTTTTTAAACATGAAAGGGTAATTGCGGAATTTGTTTCAACCGTTAAAAAGCACCCTGATACCTGGGCTGTTTATGGAGATCTTGCCTATGTAGATCCTATTAAAACAGATAAGATTGTTCGTTATTGGAAGGCCGGTAAATACGATCGGAAGTCGTTTCTTAAGGGATGGATGCCGCCCCATCCTTCTTTTTATATTCGGAGGTCTGCGTTTACCCTTTTTCAGGGTTTTCGGGCTGATGAATTTAATTCGGCGGCAGACTATGAGTTTATGCTCAGGATGCTTTATAAACATCACTTGTCTGCTGTTTACTCACCCGGAATTAAAGTGATGATGCGCACAGGCGGACTCAGCAACCGCAGTATTGAGAACCGAATGCGTGGCAATAAGCAAGACGCTTTGGCCTGGAATGTAAATGGATTGGAGCCTCATTTTTATACCATTTGGTTGAAGCCTCTGCGGAAAATATTTCAGTATTTGCTCCGACCTTGATTTTGGGCAAACATTTGTCCTTCAGTTTTAGTCTTTATCATTATGAAAATTTACACCAAAACCGGCGATACGGGCAAAACATCCTTGGTGGAAGGAACGCGGATTTCCAAGGGCCACGACAGGATTGAAGCCTATGGTACTGTTGATGAACTAAACAGTTTTATTGGTTTGCTTGCCGATCATGATTTGAATAAAAGCAGGTATCCTCTGTTGAAGTCAATTCAGGACAACCTATTTATAATTGGTGCAAATCTGGCCTCAGACCCAGAGAAAAAAGCGGATAGAATTCCTCCTATCAAGGATGAAGATGTAATTCTTCTCGAAAAGGCAATGGACGAAATGGACGAAAGTTTGCCCGAATTGCGTCACTTTGTTTTGCCCGGTGGGCATGTGGCTGTGAGCTTCGCCCATGTGGCCCGAACTGTTTGTCGTCGGGCTGAGCGTTGCGTAATTCGATTGACTGAAACCGACGAAGTATCCGAATTGGTGATTATCTATCTCAATCGCTTATCAGATTTCTTTTTTGTGCTTTCACGAAAAATTTGTCAGGAGCTTGAGATTGAGGAAGTAAAATGGTTGCCCAGAAAA
>CANETC010000099.1 GCA_947441055.1 Cytophagaceae bacterium
ACCAAAATATTTCGGTGTAATGAAGCGGGCATTTGCCCCCAAAAAAACCATGGTGGTAAAGCTATTTTTGTGAAGCCTTTGAATATCAAGTTAATAAGGCAAAAAACCGTTCAATAATTTTATCTGAATAATGCAATTTCTACCCATGAGACATCAGATTTTACCTTTCTTAAAGCGGATAATTCTGTTTGGATTTTCCTTGTTTCTTTTTGCTGGTAATGTGTTTTCCCAGAACAAAGCCGCACTTTTTCGGCGCTCGGAAGAGCCATTGCCAATTAGGGCAAGCAAAGGTCTTTCGAAAGGACAACGCTTGGTTCCATCGGTGGCTGCCATAAAGGAGATTTACAACAATGAGCCTGAATCTTTTTCACTTGAAATTCCATTAAATGGAGGTGAAACCAAGGAATTGGTGTTTTACCGAAAAAGGGTGGTTTCATCGGATTTTCGCGTAACAACTTCTGATGGCAAGGAATTCCGAGGCAAGGAATTCTCAGGGGTTCATTACCAAATCCGACCTGGTTTGCAGAATGAAAATGTAGGTGGTTTGAGTTTTACAGAAACAGAGGTTTCTGGGGTATTTAGTGACGAAAAAGGCAATTGGAATATTGGTCCGCTTCCGGAATCCAAGGGCGATTACATCGTGTATTGTGAAAAGGATTTGTTGGTTCAAAGTGGATTCAATTGCGAAACACCAGATTTGGATCTAAAACCTGAAGAACCAAAAGACCATCAAAAACATGGTGGGGAGCCGTCGGTTGAATCTACAGGGTCCTGCAAAGTGGTGAAAATGTATTTTGAATGTGATTTCAAAATGTATCAGGACAATGGTAGCAATACCGCCAGCACCACAACCAAGATTACTTCCATGTTCAATATGGTGCAGCAGATGTACAGCAACGAGCAAATCAATATTGAATTGGACCAGGTTTTTGTGTGGACGACCACCGACCCTTATGCGACAATGACCCCTTCAAATACAGTTTTAAGTGCTTTTACCACCAACCGTCAGGCAATCACCCAAAAACTTGGGCATCTTGTCTCGACCAGAGCCGCAGGAATGGGCGGAATCGCTTGGTTGGATGTCGTTTGCAACCCGTCTTTTTATAATTACAGATACGGTTTTTCAAACATTTACAATTCTTTCTCAGCAGTTCCAACGTATTCATGGTCTGTGTATTGTTTGACGCATGAAATCGGGCATAATTTTGGATCAAAGCATACGCATTGGTGTGGATGGACAGGTGGTGCCATTGACAATTGCTACACAACAGAACCCAATAATGGGGTTTCCTGTTCTACTGGTCCTGCCGTTTCGGGTGGTGGTACCATTATGAGTTATTGCCACCTCACTGCTTCCGGGATTAATTTTTCAAAAGGCTTTGGAACTCAGCCCGGCGCCAAAATCCGATCTGGATTTAGTTGCATAACGGGTTCGCCGGTTCCTGCATTTTCCTTGGGTGGTCCCAGTTCTGTTTGTTCGGGTGATAATATCAATTTGACATTGTCCACCACCACATCAGGAGCTGTATTTAATTGGACAGGTCCCAATGGATTTAGTTCCAATCAACAAAATCCTGTTGTCAATTCTGCATCAACAGCGTCCTCTGGAGCTTATTCTTGTACTGTCGCGGCTTCGGCCTGTACGTCCAGTGCCAAAACCATCAATGTTGTGGTCAACACACCAAGCAGTCCGTCGCTTTCGGAAGGATTTTCATCAACTTTTCCTCCCAGTTCCTGGCGACTTGTGAACCCGAATTTAGATGTAACCTGGATCAAAAATACCACAACCGGAGGTTTTGGAACAAGTACTTCCTGTATGTCCATTGACAATTACAATCTGCCATTTACTACTGGAAGGAAAGATACCATGTTTTTACCGGTAGTGAATTTCTCCGGACAAACGGGCGCAAGCATGACCTTCGATGTAGCCCATGCCTGGAATGGAAGTTCGCATGATTCGCTCAGTGTGCTCGTTTCTACGAATTGCGGTAAATCCTTTAAACGGGTGTACAAAAAATCTGGTTCGGCCCTAGCCACTGCTCCGAATACTTTCGGCCAGTTTACACCTACTGCTACGCAATGGCGTAAGGAAACCATCAATCTCGGTGCTTATGACGGTCTTGGGCAGGTCCAGATTGCCTTTGCAAATTTCTCAGGTTCAACCAACATCTTGTATATCGACAACATCAATATCACTTCCGCCGGTGGTGGTGGAAACTCCATCGCACTCGCTCCGCTTACGCAATCTGCATTCTGCCCAGGCGAGGCTTTTAGTGTAGGTTTTACCCCAACGGGCACATTCAATTCGGGCAATTCATTCACGGTTCAAATGAGTAATTCAACCGGGAGTTTTACCAGCCCAACCGTAATTGGAACTGGTAGCAGCAGCCCTGTTTCTGTTTTAATTCCAGCTGCAGCGACTAGTGGATCCGGCTATCTGATTCGGGTTGTGGCCAGCAGTCCATCTACAACATCACCTTCTTCATCCGCATTTTCGATTACGCCTTTGGCGGTGAATGCTGGTGGTGATAAATCGCTGTGCGCCAATGATGCCAGCATCACTTTGGTGGGTTCTCCAGCCGGTGGAACCTGGTCAGGTTCAGGAGTAAGTTCCTCAGGCGTTTTTACGCCATCGGCCTCATTGGTTGGAAATCGAACTTTAACTTATTCTGCAAGTTCAGGTTCATGCAGTGGTACGGATGTGGTTGTGGTAACAGTAAAATCTGTGCCAACTGTTAATGCAGGTATCGACATCAGTACCTGTTCGGGTGCAGCAGCCTTTGCACTTACTGGCTTTTCTCCTGCAGGAGGAACATGGTCCGGAGACGGAGTTTCATCCTCCGGGACATTTACACCTTCTGTCTCTTTATTAGGAGCAAATAGCCTTACATATTCTTTCACTTCAAATGGCTGCACCAACACAGATGTTAGGGTTGTTACGGTTTCACAAGCGGTGATAGTTTCTGCCGGAACTTACGAACCGGTTTGTTCGAATGGTTCACCCATAACATTATCCGGAAGTCCATCCGGAGGAACCTGGGCTGGTACTACCGGTGTTAGTTCCTCCGGGGTTTTTACACCCAATAATTCGCTGGTTGGTGCCAATATTTTAACATATACCGTGGCAGGAGCCTGTGCCGGAAATGCACAAACTACTGTTTCGGTTACAGCTGCTCCTGTAGTCGGTGCTGGAATTGCTCGGACTTTTTGTGAGTCTGATGCTGCCATTACACTTAACCAAGGAACACCAGTAGGTGGAATCTGGAAAGGAGCCGGTGGAGCTGGTTCCGGAAGTTTTGATCCTTCAGCAGCCGGCCCTGGCACTTTTACACTTACATACTTGGTTACATCAGCAGGTTGTTCAGACAGTTCAACTGTACAATTTTCTGTGAATGCCAGTCCTTCCGTAACTTCTACCCCTTCCCAAACAGTTTGTTCCAATGATCCGGCATTTAGCCTTAGCGGAACTCCGTCTGGTGGAACCTGGTCCGGCTCTGGAGTCAGTAGTTCAGGGATTTTTACGCCTTCCTCTGCCTTGGTTGGAACCCAGTCACTCACATATTCTGTAATTGTTGCTGGTTGTTCTGGCTCAGCTGTAAGCAGCGTTACAGTTAAGGCTAGTCCGGTTGCAAACGCAGGTGCCGACCAGAATCTGCTTGACACATCACCTGAATTTCCTCTAATCGGAACACCTGCTGGTGGGGTTTGGTCCGGCACTCCTAACAATATCATTACTTCCGCCGGTGTTTTTTCACCTCAAAATTCTGGAATAGGTAGCTTTACCGTAACCTATGAAGTTACCAACAATGGCTGTACCGATTCAGACCAGGCTGTAATTCTCGTAAGTGCTGCCGCTACGGTAAGTGCGGGTACAGATGTTTCAATTTGCTCCGATGGCAATCCCTTGCAGTTGAATGGAATTCCGTCAGGTGGTACATGGTCTGGAAATGGTGTGAGTTCAACAGGAATTTTCACGCCTTCTGCATCGCTCATTGGTCTACAAAATATAACTTACACAGTAGCCGGAGTTGGAAGTGACCAAGTTGTTGTAACTGTTTTGGCATTGTCAGTTGTTAATGCTGGATTTGACCAAAGTATTTGTTCGAGTCTTGCAGATTTTTCTTTGAATGGAACCCCCGCTGGAGGAACCTGGTCGGGAACAGGAATTTCTTCTGCTGGATTGGTTTCTGTTTCAACGCTTTCAAGCGGAGTCAATACATTTACTTATACCGCTTCTGAATCAGCTTGCAGCAACAGCGATGTAGTTGTTGTGACAAAGGTAAGCCCACCTGTGGTAAATGCCGGGGCCAATCAGAGCCTTTGCGTGAATGCAAGTCCTGTCCAGTTATCTGGAAGTCCTGCTGGCGGTGTTTGGTCTGGAACTGGTGTTTCATCAAGCGGACTTTTTGATCCGAGTTCTGGAAACATTGGAGCAAATACGCTTACCTATACTGTTGATGGAAGTATTCCTTCCTGTCAGGGAAGCGATCAGGTGGTGATTACAATTAAAACCATTCCAGTTGTTACTACTGGTGCGGATAGAATTACATGCGCAAATGCTTCTCCGTTTTTGCTGAGTGGCAGCCCTGCTGGTGGTAGCTGGTCGGGTTCCGGAGTCAGCGGTCCAGGACTTTTTTCTCCAACATCGGGTCTTGTCGGCATCAACCAGTTAATATATTCTGCCACACAGAATGGTTGCTCAGCCAAGGATACTTTAATTGTTACTGTGAATTCAGTTCCCGCCCCAAATGCAGGTTCTGATTTTAGCATTTGTACCAACGGGACAAGTTTTAATTTGAGTGGATTTAGTCCAGCTGGTGGAGTTTGGTCGGGACCTTCCTTTTTGTCTCAATCCGGACAATGCACCGGACCATTTTCGAATGGGAATTATACTCTAACCTACACAGTCACCGTAGATGGTTGCACCGGATCAGATCAACTCATTCTTTCTGTTACGCCGGCCCCAACCGTCAATGCAGGCAGCAACAAGACTGTTTGTGCCAATGCACCTGACTTAACTCTTACCGGATTTACGCCTGCCGGCGGCGTTTGGTCTGGCAATGGGGTGACTCCGCAGGGCGTGTTTTCTCCAAGCTCTTCCTTAATTGGAACACAAACACTTACCTATTCTGTTTTAAGTGGCGGCTGTTCTGGTTCAGACCAAATGACTGTCACAGTAAAATCAATTCCAGTGGTTTCTCCGGGTGCGGATGAATCCGCCTGCGCTTCAGGCATCCGATTTAAAATTAATGGATACGCACCGAGAGGCGGAAAATGGACAGGGCCCGGTGTAGTGCTTGATTCACTTTTCCAGCCAACGCAAGCGCTTTCAGGTGCTCAAACCCTAACATATTCTGTTACCAAGAATGGATGTAGCAACAATGCGCAAAAAGTGATTACTGTGAATCCTTCCAATAACCTGGTTCCTGATGCAGGCAATCCTACCGCAATCTGCGCAAATGCAACTCCGGTTCCACTTCTTTGTAGTCCTTCAGGTGGTGTTTGGAAAGGAAACGGGGTAAGCGCCAACGGCTTATTTACACCTTCAACCGCACTTGTCGGAAATAGAATCCTTCGCTATCGGCTGGATCTGAACGGCTGTCGGGATTCTGTTGATGTGCCAATTCAGGTAAATGCTGTTCCAGTGGTGAATGCTGGATTGGATATTTCAGCCTGTTCGCAGGGAACTCCGGTTGCACTTTCAGGGTATAGTCCTGCAGGTGGAAGTTGGTCTGGTTCTGGTGTAAGTGCTTCGGGCATATTTACCCCAACCTCTGTGAGCCCTGGAAACATCACACTAACTTATAGTTTTACAGAGAATGGCTGTTCTGGTTCTGATGAATTGGTGATAAATGTGAGTTCCTCGCCGCCAGTAAATGCGGGCCTTGATAAAACCATTTGCCGAAATTCAGAAGCCATCCAAATCGTAGCAAGTCCAATTGGTGGAACTTGGTCGGGTACTGGAATCAGTTCTACAGGTTTGTTTACGCCAAGCGCAGGAATGGGCAGTCCTCTTACGCTTACTTATACCTTAAATCAAAATGGTTGTACAGGAACAGACGAGATAGTTGTGAATCTCAGTGCTGATCTTGTGGTGAATGCCGGGACTGATCAATCTATTTGCAGCAACCAAGCCGCATTTAATTTGAGTGGATCATCGCCTGCTGGCGGTACTTGGTCTGGAACTGGCGTAAGCGCTGCCGGTTTGTTTACTCCATCTGCAGGAATTGTTGGTTCACAAACCCTTACATACAAAATTACCCAGCCAGGTTGTGTGGTTTCAAACCAAAAAATTGTTCAGGTGAAAGCCGTTCCTGTGGTTTCAGCAGGTACAGACCAAACCATTTGTTCGAATGAAATCAATCCAACGCTTTCTTCTTTCAGTCCAGCGGGTGGAACCTGGAGCGGAACGGGCGTTAATGCCGTAGGTGTAATCAATGCAGCTCAATCCGGATCCTTTACGATAACGTATTCCGTAACCCAAAACGCTTGTACAGCGGTTGATCAAAAGTTGCTAAGTATCGTTACAGCGCCAGTTGTGGAAGCCGGTCCAAACCAAAACATCTGTGGCATTGTGCCAGCGTTTTCTCTGTCAGGATTTTCGCCTGCAGGTGGTACCTGGTCGGGAAATGGTGTGAATGCCGCCGGTTTGTTTACTCCGCAGGCTTCTATGGTTGGGACAAGTGTAAATCTGGTTTACAGCCTCAGCCAGAATGGATGTACAGACACCGATACAACCCGGATTCTTGTCATCAATATTCCAACCAATGTAGCCGTAACCAGCACAGTCAATCAGGCGTGTCAGGGTGCATTGATTCCGCTTGGATTAAACCTCGGCGGATCGACTTCAAGCTTCCTTTATCAATGGAAAAAGGATGGAAATGATTTACCTGGAGCAAATGCTGCTTCATATGATGCCAGCCTTTCTGGAGTGTACAAGGCGGTTATTTCGCTGGCGAGTTGCAGCGTGAGTTCTCAGGAAAAAACCTTGGTTTTTAACCCTTTACCAGCTACGCCAGTGATTACCCAGGCGAATTTGGTTTTGAGTTCTTCTTCCGCCACCGGAAATCAATGGAAGCGCAACGGTCAGAATATTGCAGGTGCCAATCAACAGACCCATACCGTTACACTATCGGGAATTTATACCGTGGTTGTGAGCAGTCAGAATTGTCTTTCAGCCCCATCAAATTCCATTGTAATTGACCTCACACCAAATGCAGATTTGCTGGAAGGAATTGCCGAAATCAAGTTGTTCCCGAATCCAGCCCGCGACAAGATTTTCCTGACTTGTGAGAATTGCAATGGTTCGAAATTTTCCTTGCGTCTTTTGGATGCCACGGGTCGAAGCTTGAGGGAATTTACCGGTATAATAGGAGCTGGAGAGATTCAGGAATTGGATATCCGCAATCTTCCGTCCGGCGTTTACTGGGTTCGTTCGTCTGAAAACGGAATGCGCTTTTTGAAGAAAATTATGATTGAATAAGGGTGAAAATTCATAAGTATTTGAATTTGAAAATTGGGTTATTCTGAAAGGATTTGGTTCTTTTACAATCCTGAAATTGAAGAACAGATCCCATTTTGGATCAACCTTCAGACTCGATTCTTATTTCAAACTTTGAATTTTCTGCAACCTTCATGAGGCCCTTTCTTTTAAAAAGCATTGTGGTTTTAATGGCCATGCTAATTTTCGAAAAGGCCTATGGGCAAACCACTTGGGTGGTTGGAAACCAAGGTGGAATTCGTTGGAATGCTGCAAATGTTGCTACAAGCTTTTCATTGCCGAATACCCATGTTGGCCTTGAAGGAACGGCAGTTTACAACAACAGCCAAGGCAACCTTCAGTTTTTCTGCGAAGGAAAAACGCTTCGAAACCGGGATTGGCAAATTACGCCAAACGGTTCAGGCTTACTGGGGGATGAAAGCAGTACCCAAAGCGCAGTATTACTTGATTTTCCAGACGATACCAACAAGATCATTTTGCTGGTCGTGGATGCTTGGGGCACCAAAGGAAATCCAGTTAATCCAGGCGATCCAAATACGGGTTTGACGATGAGCATCATCGATAAAACCCTCAATAATGGCAAAGGCGACATCATTTCTGGTCAGAAGAACATCAGCATTAAGGCGCCAATTGAGGAACGAATCGCAGTTTGCCCAAAACCAAACTGTGCAGGATACTGGGTTGTGGTTCAGGGTTGCAATGCTGAAAATGACAAGTTTTACACATACAGTGTTGGTCCGCAAGGCCTTGATATAAACAATCCAGTAATTTCTACAATTGGGTATGCCCATTCAAATCCAATTGGTGAAATGGAATTCTCCCCAGATGGGACCAAATTGGCTTTCAACGCCTGGCTGGATTATTTTGTGGCACTTTTTGATTTCAATTCCAGCACAGGTGTTTTTTCGAATCCACGAAGAAAATACTACAGTCAAACCTTAGGTACACCTTATGCGGTCGAATTTTCGCCCAATGGCCAGTATTTGTTTGTGGCCGCCAATTATTCCAACAATGCCATTTATCGCTTGACACTTCCTGATTTGACTAATGAATTGGAATTGGCCAACACTTCTTCTCAGGGCTATGATTATGGGCTTCTCTCCACAGGTCCGGATGGCAAAATTTATATGGGCAGAAGAGATAAAAACTATATTTCCTGTCTTTCAACGCCCAACGCTGCAGATCCTGGTTTTGTAAATCAAGCCATTAACTTATCGTCTGGCAACCTTTCTACCAGTGGGCTTCCGGTAACTTTTCGTGGCCTTAAAAAGCTGAATAGGAGCATTTCTGTAACCAGAACAGGTGGTTGCCAGCTTCCCATTTCTGTGAAATTTCAGGTGAACGACACCTCGCAAATTGTAAATCCGATTTGGAATTTTGGTAATGGAACAACTTCCGCTCAATTCAATCCAACATATCAGTATCCGGCTTACGAAAACTATCTGGTTACCTTTTCTTATACCGATCCTAAAACTGGATGCACAAGCACACGAACCGATAGTGTAAAACTCAAAGCGGGGCTTTCACCGACAATCCTTTCCACAGAAACCAGAGATAGCTGCTCCAAAAAAAGCACCTTTCGACTTAGGGTTGATTCAAGCCTTTTTGTGAGTTTCAACTGGCAAAATTCTTTGGGTCAATCGAGTAACAGTTCTGAATTTTCATTTGAGGCAAATTCTGGAACAATTCAAGTAAACGGTGAATGGATTGATACTGCCAATTGCCCTTATACATGGAATTCCAGCCTCACGAGTTTGCCATATCCAGATTTGCCAAAATTTAAAGTTGGGTACAAGCTTCAATCATGTTCCCAGCTAAATACTGTGATTTCGTTCCAGCCGCTAAGTCAATATTCGTATTCATGGGATTTTGGCGCTGGCTTTCCAGTCCTTAAAACGGTTTCGGATACGATGATTGTGCTCCCCTATGTAACAGCAGGAAAGCAAACCATACAGCTAACATCTACATGGAATAATTCCTGCGAATTTTCTCAAAAACTGAATGTTGAAATTCCCGAAAGCCTGATACCCAATCTCATTACTGCAAATGATGATGGAGTAAATGAAGCCTTTATTCTCCCTTTGCCCGAGGAGATTTCAAAAATTGAAATCTATAACCGATGGGGAGGACCAGTTTTTAAAAATCTAGGTTATAAAAACGCCTGGAAGCCGGATGACCTTGAAGCAGGATCGTATTTTTTCCGACTTCTGTATGCAAGCGGACAAGGGTGTTCGGGTTGGCTTCAGGTTGTTAAATAATCTTTCAAAAGAGAAAATTATCCAATACCCATAAAATCAAAAAACGAAGCCTGTGGTCGAAAGCCAGTCTTTTGATTCAAGAATCTCAGACAATGGGCTTTTGCCAGAATCCGATTTCACTGCCTTGCCGAGAAAACCCAAACCTTTAAAGCGCTTTTTCTTTAAAGCGGCCAGTATTTCAGGATAATTCAGGGAATTGCCTCTGCCCGGAATTTCAATTCTGTAATTGTGATCCTGACTTCCGGCAAATCCTTTCACGGGTTTGGTGAGGTCGTTGAACCGAATTGCCTCAATTTTTCTGCCCCATTTTTCGATAAAATCTTCCGGTTTTGTGCCGGATTGAGCCATAAAAGCCAAATCAAGCATCATGCCAACCTGCTTGCTTTTGCACTGTGAAACAGTGAATTCCAGTTCATCCGCCGTTTGGCA